>NZ_JBYTAG010000015.1:0-24474 GCF_058787995.1 Cupriavidus sp. FW305-27 | reverse complement strand
CCCCCCCCCCCCCCCCCCCCCCCCCCCCCCCCCCCCCCCCCCCCCCCCCCCCCGCTGCTTTGTGGCGCCCGCTATGCTTGCTCGCCGTGCAATCATCAGAGTCTCCCTGGATCGTTGAATGGCGAGTGCAGCCGGCCGAAGAGTCGCCCGCGGCGGGCCAGCTTTCGCAGAGATCGGGATGCATCGATTGCCCGACCCCGCCCGCGATTCGGCATCCGATATTAGAACCGTCCCAGTCCCGGCCCGGGCTGCGCCCGACGCCGCCATCCCTATGGCCCCTCGTCCTGCCGCCTGGCCGGGTTGCGCTTGATCACGTCCAGCACCGCCGCGGTCATCACTGCGGTGGAGACGCCGAACATCAGGATGCCGTTGGCCGCCTCGAGCGGCCCCAGCAAGCGCCGGGCTTCGGACATGACGATATCGCCGTAGCCCAGCGTGGCGAAGTTCACGCCCGAGTGATAGAGCGCGGTGGCGAAATCGCCGAACTCGCCCAACAGCATGAACAAGACGGCCCAGATCGCCATCTGCACGAAGTTGCCGAGCAACATCAGCACCATCACGACCGACAACAGCAGGATGTCCTGCCCGAGCGATTCGCGGCCTTGCCGGACATGCTTGAAGCGCACGTAGTAGCGCAGGCAGATAGCCACGAAGACCGCCTGCAGCAGCAGGCAGAGCAGCATTACGGGAAGGCCGATCAGCAGGTTGCTCAGCATGACCGGCCTCTTCAGCGGGCATGCCGTCGTGCGCCGCGCGGCTGGTCGAGCAGCTCGATCATCAGCCAGGCATACAGCGTGACGCCGACAAACAGGCCCATGCGCACGGCGAAGGCGGTATAGACATCCTTCCCGGCCGCGCTGTCCTGCACGGACTGGCCCAGCAGGATGATCAGCGTCACGAGAGTGTTCACCCAGAAGCCTGGCGGGTACCGCGACGGGCTGAGGCCATACAGCTTGCGCGCCGCCAGCAGGCCAAACAGCAGCATCCACAGGAAGTACATCCACAAATGCACGAACAGGCTGAGTGCGCACCAGAACAGGATGGCCAGCACGCCACCGAACAAGGTCGAGCCAAGCAGTTCGCGCCCGGCGCCGCGTGCCGTGGTGGTGCAGCTTTGCCGGCCGAGGCTGACCGCTTTCATGATGATCGGGATGTACGCGGCCGGGTCGTTCAGCGCCAGCAGGAAGGCCGGCATCACCACCAGCGCCGCACGCAGCGCAATCCAGGCGGCCTGGTCATCCGGCAAGGCCTTGGCCGCAGGCCGCGCCTGCGCGCCGGCCGGTTCGGGAAAGAGCCAGTGGCAAAGTGCCAGCACCACGACCGCGACGAGCAGCCCCTTGACCAGGGCACCGATGACCATGACCGCCAGCCCGAAATCGAAGGTGCCCGCCGCCGAGATCATGGTCAGGCCGATCACCAGGAAGGTGGAGACCAGGTTGTTGCCGCCGCGCAGTCCGTAGCGAAAGGCCAGGAACAGGCACAGGCCGATCATCAGCACGCCGCTGACGGGGTAGTAGCGCAGCATGGGGATCAGCAGCAGGCCAGTGCCGGTGGTCAACATCACGACCAGCACCAGGCCCAGCCCGGCCTTGGGCGACACCGGCTGGTTGACGCTGGCCAGCAGGAACACGCCGAGCACCGGCGCGAGCATGGGGATCGGCAGGCCCAGGCCGAAGCTGGCCGCCAGGCACAGCGCGGTGCCGCTCGCCACGCGCAGCGAACGCTGGGCGCGTGGATCGCGCGCGGGCATCGGCAGCACCGGGCTGTCAGTAGACATAGGAAAGCCAGCTCATCAGGTACAGGAATACACGGCCGAGCGGATTGAGCGGGTTGCCCTGGGTGGGAAACGCCATGACCTCGGCCTGCCCGCCCACGCGAATGCCGCGCATCGAGGCGAGTTCGCCCTGGGCAATCTCGACCACCACCGGGAAGCGTTGCGCCGGACGCAGCCAGTCTCGGCTGTTCTGCACCGTCGGCAAGCTGCCCGGCGGCGTGCTCGGGCCGACGTTGACGCCATAGCCGACACTGCGCACCCGGCCCTCAAAGATCCTGCCCGGCAGCGCATCCAGCACGATGGCAACCGGCGTGCCGGGCTCGACACGGCCCAGGTTGTTCTCGGTCATCTCCGCGCTGATCCACAGATCGTGGATCGCGATCAGCGTCATGACCGGGTTGCCGGCCGCGGCAAACTGGCCGGCATCGGTGCGCAGGTCGGTGACCAGCCCGGCGGCGCGCGCCCGCACCTGCGTATTGGCAAGATCCAGTTCGGCCTTTTCCAGGACAGTGGCGGCGCTGCGCAGCTTGGCGTTCTCTTCCTCGCTGCCCCCCTGCTGTTCGCGCGCACGCTGGACCTCGGCCTTGGCGGCGGCGACCTGGCTGACAGCCTGTTCGAGGCTGGCGCGCGCCACCTCCAGACGGCGCAGGGAAATGGTGCCGGGATCATCGCTGTACAGGCGCTCCAGGCGGTCCCTGTCCTGGCGCGCCTTGAGCTCGTTGGCGCGTGCTGCGCGCAGCGATGCCTGCGCCGATTCGATGCCCGCGGTGCTGGCGCCGATCTGCCGGCGTGTCGACTCCAGATCGGCGCGGGCGCGGTCCACGGCAATCTTGTAGTGCTGGGGATCCACCTCGAACAGGACAGTGCCTGCCGCGACGTCCTGGTTGTTGCGCACATGCACCTTGGTCACACGCCCGGACACTTCCGCCGCAACCGGCACCACGAAAGCCTGTACCCGCGCCTGCTGCGTGTACGGGGTCAACCGGTCGGCAAACAGGTACCAGGTCAGGCTGATGACGATCAGCAAGAGCACCCAGCGCACGCCCTTCCTTGCCGGGTCGGCGGCGGGCGGCGGTGCGCTGGGCGCTGGGGCTGCGGTGGGTTGCGGGGCATCGCTCATCGGCACTCGCTCAGGGAGATCTACCTCTGCTTCACTGGGAGGCTGGCACCGGCGGACGGCGGGCCCGGTTCATCCAGCAGGTTCCCCCAGTCGGTGCGTTGCTGCATCTGCTGACGGGTGGCCGGGTCCACCAGTGGCTGCTCGCTGTGCCAGCTGCCGCCGAGGGCCTTGTACAAGGCGATCAGGTTGCTGACGGCATTGCTGCGGTTGACCAGGTAGGCGTCCTGCTGGGTGGCCAGCGCACGCTGGGCATCCAGCACGCGCTGGAAGTCCGAGTAGCCTTCGCGGTAGAGCGCGTTGGCCAGCGTCAGCGAACGCCTGGCGGCCAGCGCGCTGTCGCGCAGGATCTGCTCGCGATCCAGCGCCTTGATCAGGGCACTGGCGGCATCGTCGGCCTCGCGCGCCGCCTGCCGCACGGCATCCTGGTAGGCGACGATCAGCTGCTGCAGGCGGGCGTCCTGCACGCGCACGGTGTTCTTGATGCGGCCGTAGTCGAACACGCTCCAGCGCAGGCTGGGGCCACCGATCAGGGCCAGGCTGTTGGGCGTGCCGGCCAGCGTGCTGGCGGACCAGACAATGCTGCCCAGCAACGTCAGCGACGGATAGAGATCGGCTTCGGCCACGCCGATCAGCGCCGATTGCGCGGCAATCTGCAGCTCGGCGGCGCGAATATCCGGACGGCGCAACAACAGGCTGGCAGGCACATCCTGCAGTACCGCGCGATCGATCAGTGGAATCACCCCTTCCTTGCCCACCAGTTCCGGCAGCTCCGGCAACGGGCCTGGCGGGCGGCCCATCAGCACCGCCAGGGCATTGCGGGTGCGCATGATCTGGCTTTCAAATTCAGGAATGCTGCTCAGGGTGCCCAGGTACTGCGTCTTCGCTTGCTGCAGGTCGAGCTCGTCGGTCTCGCCACTCTTGAACAGCCGCTCGGTGATCTCAAGGCTGCGCTTTTGCAGCGCTGCGTTGTCGCGGGCGATGCGCAGCCGTGCCTCGGCCGTGCGCAGCGCAAAGTAGGTCTCAGCCACCTGGGCGCGCAGCAGCACCAGCACATCGTCGCGGTTGGCTCGGGCGGCAAAATAGACAGCATCGGCAGATTCGATGGCGCGGCTGAAGCGGCCCCAGAAATCGAGTTCCCAGCCGATGTCGAAGCCCGCGCTGTATTGCCAGAAGCGGCTGTTCTGCGGGTTCAGGCCGCCGGCCTGCCGGCGGTCCGTGTACAGGGCATCGGCACTGGCCTGCTGCAGTTGCGGGAAGCGCCCGCTCTGGGCAATGCCCAGTTGGGCGCGCGCTTCCATCACGCGCAGGCCGGCAATCCGCAGGCTGGCATTGTGCGCGTCGGCTTCGGCGACCAGGCGTTCGAGCGTCGGGTCGGCAAAGACCTGCCACCACTCGCGGATGTCGGGCTGGGCCCGCTGCTCGGTCGCCTGCTCAAGCGCCGGGCTGTGCCACTGCTGCGTCCAGGGCGCATGCTGCGGCTGGAAATCCGGCCCCAGGCGCGCGCAGCCGCCAAGGCAACAGGCGCAGGCCAGCAATGCGCGCAGCGGATGATTCCAGCGCGACATGCGTGACCCCGGACCACTTCAGGTCTGTTGCTGGTTGCCGGGATCCGCTTGCGGCGGCGGGTCTTCCACCCATTGCCAGAACAGCTGATACCCGACCGCAAGCACCACCGGACCGATAAACAGGCCGATCACGCCGCCTGTCACCATGCCGCCCAGGGCACCGATCAATACCACCGGCATCGGCACATCGACGCCGCGCCCGAGCAGCAGTGGCTTGAGCACGTTGTCGGCCAGTCCCGCCACGAAGACATAGATGGCGAAGACGATAGTGGCAACGCTGGCACCTTCCGTGGCAAAGACATAGATGATCACCGGCACCGTGATCAGCGTTGCCGGCAACTGCGCGATGCCCAGCAGCAGCACGGCCATGGCCAGCACGCCCGCGGCAGGAACCCCCTTGATCACAAAACCTATGCCGATCAGCAGCATCTGGATGAAGGCGATGCCGACCACGCCCTGCGCCACAGCACGGATGGTCGCGGTGCATAGCGTGGCGATGCGCTGGCCCCGCTCCAGGCCGAAAATGCGCGAGGCAATCTGCACGGTGCTGCGGTTGCCGGCCTCGCCGTAGGCCATGAAGATGCCCCCGATAATCAGCGCGAAGACGAAGATCAGCAGCCCCTTGCCGATGCCGGCGGCTGCGGCCAGCACGGCCAGGCTGATTTCCTTGATCTGAGGCGCCAGCGTCTGCACCACGCTGGCCAGGTCCGAGGCGGCTTGCAGCCAGAGGTCATACAGGCGCTGGCCAACCAGCGGCCAGCTGGCGACCGACTCATGCGGTGGCGGAATATGAATGCCTTCGCTCTTGACGATGGCGATCGCATTCTCCATCGAGTCGATCATGGCGGCGCCCAGCAGGTAGGCTGGCAGCGCAATGATGGCGATGGCGGCCAGCACGATCAGCGTGGCGGCGCGGCCGTCCTTGTTGCCCAGCCTGCGCCTGAGCCTGACCTGGAGCGGGTAGATGGTCACCGCCAGGATCACGGACCAGACAATGAGATCGAGGAAGGGGCGGAATATCCGGAAGCAGAAGATTGCCAGCACCGCGATCAGCCCGGCACGGATCAGCACATCGAGTAGTCCGCGGGACAGCGCTCTCTCTGAAGTGGGCGTGGGCAACATCGCTTGTCTCCCTGCAGATCACCGCAAAGGTACCGGATCGGCGGCCTCACCGCCGCGCATTCGCCAAGCCAGGTTAAGTACCGGTCTCTTGGGCAGGTGAAATCCAGTCTAGACGAGTGGCCGCGCCGGGACAACCTCAAAACGTATGCCAATCGCTACATTGGCCGACTAGTATTGGGGGAGTTGCAGCACGCCGACCCGCCCGGTCCGGTTCGTCCTGCAGTCGCCGCGGAGGACCTATTGCCAGATCGCCGACCTCAGCCTTGGCCGTCATTTCGATGCTGCTTCTGCTTGCCGCCTGCGCCTCCCGGCCAGTCAATCCGACGATCGCGCACGCGGACCAGGGTGCCGGCTATCGCTTCTTCACGCGCCCCCAGTATTCGGCGGACAACGAAAACCTGGTCATCCTCGCCTTCTCAGGGGGCGGTACGCGCGCGGCGGCATTGCCCATATTGCGACGATCGAGTCAGTGCAAGGCCCCGCCACGTAATGCGGGGAGCCTGGCCGGAAATCCCTTCATCAACTCTTGCAGGTCTGCCGAAATCATTGCCGACTTCCTTCGAGCCGACACGGAACCCGGCTGATATGCAGTTGCAAGACTGTAGGCAGTCCTTGGCCGGCTCATCACAGCGATGGTCGAGCATTTCGAGCATGGCGGCCGTCCATAACCGGTTCTGTTGTCCCAAAGTATCTCCGTTTTCGCAGGCAGGCGAACCCCAACAATCGAGCGTGCGCCGGTTGCAGGCACCACATCGGTTACCGACCGCTACCTCTTACGAGGTAATTTAGCAGGGCTCCAGAAACTGTTGCACTGGGTCACCGTCGATCGACGACGGCGCAAGACCCGACACCCTAACAATGCGCTGCCAGCGCTCTAGTTCAGTCTCCACCCGTCTTGCGAGAAGTTCGGAACCGCCCGGCTCGGGGGCTGCGCCGTAGCTCTCGAAGCCCTCTTTGACCTCTGGATCCCGTAGGACTGCAGCCAAGGCGCCATTGAGCTGCTCCACCATCGTGGCAGCAGTTCCCGCCGGGGCAAACAGACCATACCACTGAGTCAATTCCATGCCCCTCACGCCCAACTCCGCAAGCGTCGGTACTTCTGGCAGCACTGGCAGACGTTTGGGTCCGGCGACTGCCAGTGCTCGCAACTGACCGGCACCCACCGGCCGATACGCTGTCAGCAGGCTCGCGAACATAACCTGTGTCCGTCCATCAATGGTCGACGCGATGGCAGGCGCTGCGCCCTCGAAGGTAGTACTGCGCATCGAAGTGCCAGTGGCCAGTTGGAAAAGCTCTGCGGCAAAGTGCGGCGGTGTACCGTCCCCTGCGGACGCGTAGCGAAACCTTCCAGGCTCGCGCTTCATGTGGGCGACCAGCGTACCCAGGTCAAGCGGCGTCTGCATTGGATTCGCCACCAACAATATCGGTGACGATCCTATAAGCCCGACCGGAGAAAAAGACGAAACCGGATCATACCCAACAGGTTGCAGGGCCGGATTCATTGAATGAGTTCCAATATAGCCGAGCAAGAGCGTCTGACCATCGGGTACTGCCCGCGCCACGTACTCGCAGGCGATGCCGCCGTTGGCACCGGGACGGTTATCGATGATGACGTCATGCCCCAGCAGTCGCCCAAGCCTGGGACCAATAAGATGCGCCACAAGATCGTTGCCGCCTCCGGCACGGGTTGGTACGATGATCCGCAATGAATGCCGAGCCGAGGCCTGCTTTACTCGGCTGCCTTCCGGCCGCGAGAAGACATATTCGGGCAGATGGAGCTGACCTTCTATGATCTTGCGTGCCGTTCGAACGAGAGCCGCTCTTGTTACAGTAGCCGCATCGCCCTCCCCCTCCAATTCCACCTCCACTTCGATCCGTCCCGCTGGGTGCAAGACGACAAGTGCGTGGCGGCCGGGCAATCGGGTCAATTGGCTAGCAACCGTCCCAGGTAAGGCGAATGCGCTGGCAACGCCGATGGCGCCGGTGACTGCATGCGACGCATGACATTTGCGGGGCGTAAAGTAGCGCGACGTAATGCTTTCCGGCGAATCGCCGGGGCTGACCAGGACTGGCTTTGGAATAACGCTGTCCGAGACGTCGCCCAGCCCCATCAACTGCCCAGCCTGCAAGCGCAGCGCTTCCAGACGCGCAAGCAGTATCGGATCATTGTCGAGCGTGGCCGGCGCCTCGCGTCCACTGACACCGAGGTCGCGTGCCCGGACGAGCATCAATGGCATCGCCGCATCGATACAAGTCACTTCGATGCCGTCAATCAGGTCAACGCGGTTGCCCGTCGGAAAGACCTTTCCGGTCACTGCGCCCCACGCATCGACGAAATCGAGCAAGATTGGTGACCCAGTGCCCGCAACGCCATCGATTCGAGTGTCGCCGTCATAGGTGACCCGCCCGTTAGGCGTGCGGACCGTCACATCGATTCGCGACCCTGTATTGACGTTGTGAACGCGCACGCGGGTTGAGCCGAGTTGGGCTGCAACCAGGCCTTGCTCGATCGCAAAGGGTGCGACTCCGGAAAGCATATTGCCGCAGTTGGGCCGGGTGTCCACCGAGGAGTTACCCACTCCTACCTGTACGAACAGGTAGTCAAGGTCACAGCCGGGTTGCGTGGATCGCGAAACAATCGCCACCTTGCTGTTCAGCGTGCTACCGCCGCCCACCCCGTCCAGTTGAAGCGGGTCGGAGGCACCGATGGCACCGATCAACGCCTGGTCGCGAGCCTCTACGCTTTCGGGCAGCCACTCCCGCAGAAAGAACGGCCCGCGCGAGGTGCCGGCTCGCATCAGCACGCAAGGTATTGTCTTGCTCATCTCAGTCCGCCTTCAGTTTTGCCGCCTGAACTACTTTCTTCCACTTGACCTGTTCCTCCTGAATAAATGTTCGCATCTGGGCCGTGGACATGGTCGTAACCTCTGCGCCTTGTCCCTCCAAACGCTGGACAACGGCTTTATCCTTCAACGCCTGGTTTAATGCCTTGTTCAATGCTTCTACAACGGGGGCTGGTGTGTTCGCGGGGGCGAAGATGGCATACCACTGGGAGACATCAACGTCGTCGATCCCTTGTTCCTTCAGCGTGGGCAACTCTGGCATCAGCGAAGAGCGCTTGCTGCCTGCAATCCCGACCGCCTTCAGCTTGCCGTTCTTCAACTGGGGCATGGCGGTGAAAAGGCTCGGAAACATCACTTGTGTCTGCCCGGCAACTGTGTCGTTAATCGCCGGAGCTGACCCCTTATACGGCACATGAAGCATCTCGGTGCCGGTCGAGAGTTTGAACATCTCCGCGGCAAAATGCGGAGCGGTTCCATTGCCCGCCGACGCGTAACTGATCTTTCCTGGCGTTGCTTTGAGTAGCGTCACGACTCCCTTGGCATCGTTGGCCTTCAGGTTTGGATTGACGACCATCACGGTTGCCGAAGAACCCACCATGCCGACGGGCACAAAATCCTTAACGGGATCGTACCGAAGCTTCTGCAGCGCAGGGTTCATGGCATGTGTCGCCACGTAGCCGAGTAGCAACGTGTAGCCGTCCGGTGGGGCACGCATGACAAACTCACTGGCAATCGCGCCGTTCGCCCCCGCTTTGTTGTCGACCACGATTGTCTGATTGAGAATGGTCGACATTGCCTGGCCAACTACCCGCGCCATGGCGTCATTAGCGCCTCCCGCTGCGGTGGGCACTACCAGTGAAATTCTCTTGTCAGGGAACGCACCAAAGGCGCTGACGCTGCCAAGTGATACCGCGATCGCAATGCTGCAAAGTAAAAGTCGCTTCGATGATTGCATCTGTCTGCTCCGTATGATGTGGTTTTTTGGTCGGCCTACTGGAGCCGTCTGGTCATGTTCGTGGTTTCCCTTCTTTTAGTGAATTGAATTTTTAGGATCAATTGATGCACAATGCGCATCAGTGATGACGCTCGGGAAAGTGCAATGACCATCAACTTCAACCTCAATGATTTGCAGGCGTTTCGTGCCGTTGCCGAACTGAATAGCTTCCGCAAGGCGGCTACCTCCCTGAACGTCTCACAGCCGGCCTTTAGCCGTCGCATAGACAAGCTTGAAGAGGCCTTGGGAGTGCGCTTACTCGACCGCACCACCCGCCGGGTTAGCCTTACGACCGTCGGCCGGGATTTCGACCGAAAGGTAAAGGAGATACTTGACGAACTGGATCAGGCACTGCTGGGCATACGCGGAGTGACAACGACGCGGATGGGGGAAGTGACTATTGCTTGCGTACCGTCGACGGTTTATTACTTCTTGCCGCAAGTCATCTCGCGTTACCACGCGCAGTATCCGAAGATTCGGGTAAAGATTCTGGATGCCAGCGCAAACGAGGTACTGTCAGCGGTGTCGCGCAGTGAAGCAGATTTCGGGATCGATTTCGTGGGAGGCCAAGAGCCAGACATTGAATTCAGGCCCTTGCTGGAGGAACGGTTCGTTGCGGCCTGCCGTCGCGATCATCCACTCGCGGAGCGACGGCAAGTGACCTGGGCAGACCTCGCCGAATATGACTACATCTCGGTCAGCAAAGCTTCCGGCAACCGGCTGCTCCTCGATCAGGCGCTTTCGAACGTGTCACGATTGCCGCAGAGTATCTACGAGACGCAGCACGTCACCACGACCTTGGGCTTGGTCGAAGCCGGGCTTGGCATCGCAGCGGTGCCATCCATCGCCATGCCAGGTCCAGATCATCCGCTTCTAGTTAGTGTCCCACTAACCGACCCGGTCGTGACGCGCAAAATTGGGTTAATACGCCGCAAGAGCCGATCCTTAACACCTGCCGCGCAGCAGCTCTATGACTTCCTTTGCGAAACACGACCAAGACGTGGCGCGCCCGCCGGCAAACGGCGTGGCAAATAATCGCCCCGCGGACCGACCTTGGCGCGCCGACGGCTCACGGACGGCAGGCCGGCATGCTCTTCTTGGCAGTGCGTCTTAGCGCCGGCTAGCCAGTACCCTGTCGACCATTACGCCGGCTTGGCCAAGATTGTTGCGTGGATCGCACATGGCGTCGAGTTGTGCGCGTGACACGTGGCTGCTTACTTCCGGATGTGCCGCGAGGATGTCGATCAAGGGTCGGTTGTTGGCAATGGCCTCGCGGCAAAGGTCATAGACCAGATCGTGCGCATACTCGCGCCCAATATATGGACCCAGGCCCATCATCACCGCCTCAGACATAACCAGCCCGTTTGTCATGTCGATATTCGCGCGCATGCGAGCCGCGTCCACTTCCAAGCCCTGCAACACGAACTTCGCCTGCTTCAGGGCACCGGAAATCAGGCAAAAGATCTCCGGTAGGGATACCCATTCGATCTCCCACGGGCCTGTTGAACGCTCGTGATCAGCCACCATCGCATCCATCAGGGCCGCCGCGTGCTGCCGTGCAACCGAGATGTTGGCGTGGATGTACAGGCACGAAATCGGGTTGCGCTTCTGCGGCATGGTCGATGAAGAGCCGCGCCCCGGCGCAAAGGGTTCGAACACCTCGGCAACTTCGGTCTGCATCATGAGCTTCACGTCCATGGCGATCTTGCCGAGCGAGCCGCCGACGAGTCCGAGAAACGCGCCCACTTCGGCAATCGTATCGCGCACCGTGTGCCAGGAGATCAGTGGCTGCGCCAGCCCAAGTTCCTTCATCAACGCAGCCTGTGTTTCCATGGCTCCCGTCTGCAACGAGGAAAGCGTACCGGATGCGCCGCCGAACTCACCCATTAGCACTCGCGGCTTCAACTGCCGCAGCCGCTCGCGGTGGCGCTCGATGCCGGCAAGGATGCTGGCCATCTTGTAGCCGAACGTAATAGGGGTGGCCTGCTGCAGGTTGGACCGACCGATCACCGGCGTGTCGCGGTACTGCTTCGCCAGCGTCGCAAGCGCGTCAGCGATGTCCTCGAGATCCGACTCGATCAGTGCCAGGCCCTCGCGCATCTGCAATACCGCCGCTGTGTCGGTAATGTCCTGGGTGGTGGCGCCCCAATGGCAGAATTCGCCAAGCCCATCCCGGCAGTTCGCGTTGATCTGGTTGACCACCGCGATAATCGGATATCCGATCTGTTCGGTCTTTGCCTTGAGCTTAACCCAGTCAATTTGGGAAAGTTCGCAATTCTTGACGATCTCGTCGGCCGCTTCCTGCGGGATGATGCCAAGCTCACCTTGCACTTTTGCCAATGCTCGCTCGATGTCCAGGTATTTAGCCGTGCGGTTTTCATCGGACCACACTTCGCGCATGCGCGCGTCGCTAAACATGTCGCCAAAAATGCGGGAATCAATGATGGTGGAAGCCATAGGTTACGTCTCCGTTAGGTCACATGTATGGTGCGCTAGGCCAGGCGTTACACAACGCTATCAGCGCGCATCACGGCGATTTCGTCGGAGGCGTATCCAAGCTCCGCGAGAATTGTGTCGGTGTGCTGACCAAGTGCCGGTATCGGATCCATACGCGGCCCTTCGTTCCAGGTTCCTGGGGGCAAGAGAGCCGGCAGCATGCCCTTGGGCGAGTCGACTTCAGTCCAGCGGCCGCGCGCCTTGAGTTGAGCATGCTCCCACACCCCCTGCATGTCATTGACACTGGCATTCGCGATCTGGGCCAACTCCAATCGCTGCACCACTTGGGCACCGGTTAGAGGCAAAAAGGCATCTACGATGATCTGCCTCAGTGCAGTGCGCTCGGCCACGCGTCTCGAGTTTGAGCTAAAGCGGGGATCTTCGATCAGTTCGGGCCGCTGGAGCACTGTGTTGCAGAAGTTTGCCCATTCCCGCTCGTTCTGCAACCCCAACATTACTGTCGCCCCATCGCCAGCCGGAAACGGTCCATAGGGGTAGATTGTGGCGTGGCTTGCGCCCGTGCGCTGCGGCGGCTGTGCCCCATCAAAAGCGTAGTAGAGAGGGTAACTATTCCATTCCGCCAGCGCCTCTAGCATGGAGATGTCAATACGTTGCCCTCGGCCCGTCTGATTGCGTTGTAACAGAGCGGCGAGAATGTTTGTGTAGGCATACATGCCGGCGGCGATATCGGCAATGGAAGGCCCAGCCTTGCAAGGCACGTCAGGCGTCCCCGTCACGGACAGAAATCCGGCTTCGCTCTGAACGAGAAGGTCATAGGCCTTCTTGTCGCGGTATGGTCCAGGATTCTTCGGGTTGTCGCCATAGCCCGAAATATCACACACAATGATTTGGGGCTTTACGGCGGAAAGCGTTTCGTAGCCCAGACCAAGCCTTGCTGCGGCGCCTGGTGCGAGGTTCTGAACCACCACGTCCGCCTTTTCCTCAATCAGACGCTGTAATACGCCAGCCGCGGCCGGGTGCTTGACATCGAGCGTCAGGCTTTCCTTCGAGCGGTTTGTCCAGACGAAATGCGAGGCCAGGCCACGGACCCGCTCATCGTAACCACGGGCGAAATCGCCGACCCCAGGCCGCTCGATCTTAATAACTCGTGCACCCAGATCGGCAAGCTGCCGTGTGGCAAAAGGCGCCGCAATCGCGTGTTCAAATGTGACAACCGTGATGTCTTTGAGGGGTTGCATCAGGATCTTCCGTAAAGCGAAATCAGCGAAGGACTGCCGTGGCGTCCATGGTCAGCCAGCCCTCGTGGTCGGATGCCCACAAGCGAACTGTTTTGCCGTCAGACTGCGGTTGACCGCTGACCCGGAAGGGATGCAGGTCGAAGGTCGGGCGCACCGCACGGAATCGAAAGCTGGCGACCTCTGCCTGGGGCAATTCACGCCGCAGCAGATCCAGTAGCAACGTAGCGATCAGCGGGCCGTGGACAATCAAGCCGGGGTAGCCTTCGACCTCTGTCACGTAGCGACGGTCATAGTGGATGCGATGCCCATTGAAAGTCAGGGCCGAATAGCGGAACAGCAAGACGTCGTCCGGAACAATTTGGCGCTGCCAAGCCGCTTCCGCGGGCGCCGCTTGGGGCATGACAGGCGCCTCGCCCGACTGCTGTGCCTCTCGGTAAACGATGTCGTGAAACTCCACTAACGCCGGTTCCGCAGTACCGATGGCGCGGATCTCATGACGCACTCTTACAAATACTAACTTTCCGGTCCGCCCCTCCTTGCTTGTAACATCGTCGATGACGGAGGTGCGCTGGATCTTGTCGCCCACCCGAAGTGGATGGCGAAACTCGAATTGGCCGCCTGCCCACATGCGGCGGGGCAATGGCACAGGGGGTAGAAAGCCGCCGCGCTTGGCATGGCCATCGTGCCCAATTTCGCTTTGACGATGCATGGGTAAGAAATAAAGCCAATGCCACAGTGGCGGCAATGGAGTGCCTGCTGTCTGCGCTGCTGCGGGGTAATCCAACGTCGCACGCAGCGCTGCGATCGGCGCGGCAGTGACTGTGTCCTCCCACTGCTCGCTGCGTCCAATCCACGTCCTGGGGTCAACTGCCTGTTCGTCCACTGCTGGCTCCTTGCATTTGTGCTAGCCCGAATGCCGTTCACGCGCGGGACCAGCGGAGTTAGATCAATTCGAAGAATAGTTGGGCACATTGAAGCGCCGACGCACCAGTTAGCCGCCTGGCAGAACAATGGACCGCTCTAGAAGCGATGTCGCAAGCCGATGCCACCGCCGACTTTGCTGCCTTTCACTCCCATGAAGGTGGGCAGCGCATAGGCACCGTTGATGCGATTGAAATCAATTTCGGCGTAAATGTCAGTGCGCTTTGAAAGGTTGTAGTCCGCGACGCCGGTCACCATAATGCGGCTGCCGGAGGCATTGCGCTGGCGGTCGTAGTGCGACGCAACGGATAGCGTGAGAGCAGAGGTAGCCGCCACAGCGAAGCCGCCACTGAATACATCGTTTCGCGTCGGGCTCACATCGAATCGATTGTTTAGATAGCCGAAGGTTAGCTTGACTATCCCCCATTGATAGTTGCCACCCACGCCCCAGACTTTTCTCGACTCGGGCGTGGTTAGCGCGTTGGCCTGCTGCCAGAAGCCACCGACGTCCACCGGTCCCTGCTTATAGCCGAGAGTTGCGCCGTAACTAGAGCTCGGCTTCATATGACCCGACACTTCGCCAAAGGTGTAATACGCTCCTGCAGATAGCGCTCCCCATTGTCCGACGTATTTCGCCATGTTGTCTTGGCGCGGTCCCGTATAGCCGTTAAAGATGGTGACTGCGTCCAGATTGGGGTGACCGTTAGGCTGAAAGCGGGCGGTCGCATCGTAGCCGGTGGTGAATTGCCGGCCGAACGTTAGCCTACCGAAGCGCTCGTGGTTCAATCCGACCCATGCCTGCCTTCCAAACAAACGCCCCTGACCGCCGGTACTCTGCTGTCCATAGTTTGCCGTTGTGGTGCCTTGCTGCGATACGCCGGTCGAGGGATCAAAGCCACTCTCCAAATTGAAGATGGCGGACAATCCGCCTCCGAGCGCCTCGTTGCCCCGCATGCCCCAGCGTGAGCCGTTGAAATAGCCGTCGGTTAACGCAGCCAACTTATTGTCGCCCTGGTTATTGTTTGAGTAGCGAATGGTGGTATCGATGATGCCGTACAGGCTTACTCCGGACGAACTCTGTGCCTGAACAGTAGTAGTGATCGCAATTCCAAGGACCGCCCCGGCCGCCAACTTCCCGTTTAACCGACTTTTCCGTTCTTGTTCGATGCCCATCCTATCTCCCCATTTCGGCTTATTGTCGTCACCTCCCCCTGCCCCGCGAACGGGAAAGGCGAATTGATGCCAGTTTGCAGAGACAACTTGCAGAGGGGAATTGCAATGTTTCGATGAATTGATGCATTCCTCGCATCAAAACAGGAGGGATTGCTGCCACGTAGACGGCGCGAGAAGTTGCCGCCATTAATGGGCTGAAATGCGCGCAAGGCGGGCGAGACGTGGCTAACAGTCACGACGGCCTCACATAAGCCTTTCGACGCACCCCCGGCGGTTTCCATCCAATCTCCGATTGCCAATCCGCATGTTTGGCATGCGTCGCCGACCGGCCAAAGGGCGGGTCACGTCGGGGCACTCGAAAACCTTCGCAAACGGGATGGGTCCTTTTGCGAGAGCTTCCCTGCAACACCGCCCCTATCGCACAGACCGCCGCCCCGCGCTATGCGCCCGTCATTGCAGATCCGGCCGTCTTGGCGCCGGCCACCACCGCGACAGCACAGGCCGCCAGCGCCGCCTACGAATTCGACATGGACGTGGACGTGTTCCACCCGGTGGTGGCGCGCAACGGCATGGTGGCGACGGAGCAGGAACCGGCCACGCGGATCGGCCTGGACATCCTGAAGGCTGGCGGCAACGCGGTGGACGCGGCGGTGGCGGTGGGCTTCGCGCACGCGGTAGCCCTACCCAATGCCGGCAATATCGGCGGAGGGGGCTTCATGGTGGTCCACGACGCGAAGAGAGGTCCGCCACGCTGGCGGCGTCGCGCAGCCGATAAAGTCGGCCACTGACCGTTCTGAGCTCCATGGCACTCGCATCGAAGGCCAGAATTGCCCGCAGATTGCCCACTGACGTGGGGCGCGCTTCGGCCTGCGCGGGCGACACCCCGCAAACCCTTGATTTCACTGGCGCGTCCTAGAGGATTCGAACCTCTGACCGCTCGCTTAGAAGGCGAGTGCTCTATCCAACTGAGCTAAGGACGCGAAGGCGGCATTCTACCGCAGCACCGCTGCGCAGTGACAAGCGGCGCAGGTCAGGATGCGGCGCGCGGCTGTCCGCGCGTGATGTAGTGGCCATCGGCCGCGCCGCCATCGGTGCCCGCCTCGCTGCCTGCCGGATGCAGGGACACGCAGTTGCGCCCTTTCAGCTTGGCGTCGTATAGCGCACGGTCGGCACGGCGCATCAACGCATCGGCGCCTTCGCCCGGCTGCCGCGCCGCCAGGCCGATGCTGACGGTATAGGCGATCGGATCGGGCTCGGACGGGCATGGCGTGGCGCGCACCGCCGTGGCCAGCCGCAGGCAGGCCAGCCGGCCCTGCTCCAGCGCCGTATCCGGCATCAGGATGGCAAATTCCTCGCCGCCCAGGCGCCCCGCCACCTCGAGCTGGCCAAAATTCTTGCGCAGCTGCCCGGCGAAATGCCGCAGCACGCTGTCGCCCGCCAGGTGGCCGTAGACATCATTGATTGCCTTGAAGTGATCGAGGTCGACAAAGGCCACCGTCAGGGGCTTGCGCTGCCGCTCGGCGCGCAGGCAGGCTGCCTCCAGCTCTTCCCAGAACGCGCCGCGCAGCAGCACATCGGTCAGGTCGTCATGGCGCGCGCGCCGCTCCAGCATACGCCGCAGCCGGTCGTGTGCCATCAGCGCAAAGCTGACCGACACGCCCACCAGTGCAAAGATATTGAGCATGGCGAGCTCGCCGTCCCACGGCATCGGCCGCGGCCAGGCGCCGCCCTGCATGACTGCCGCCAGCGGCAGCGCCACGGTCCATGCGTTGATGGCCGCCGCGGCGATGACGATCAATACCAGCGACAACGCTGCCAGCCGGCCGGTGCCGCGCGTGGCCGGCACCGACGGCCACGCGCTGCGGGCCAGGTCCAGCAGCAGTGCGATGTGGCACATCGTCAGCAGCGGTGCCATCTCCGGCATCAGCGGCGGCACGGCAAGATATTGAGGCGCCAGGTCGTGCCAGGCCACCGCCGCCGCGGCTGCCAGGTTCAGCGCCAGCAACGGCGCGGCGCGGCCGGGCCGGCCCGCGAAATGCCGCGCGCCCACTGCCATGACCGAGAGCGCCGCCAGCAGTGCCAGGTCGCTCGATTCCAGTACCAGCCACAGCGGGCGCAGTTCCTGCACCGCTGCCAGGGCCGCTGCCATTGCGGCCAGCACGCTTCCCAGCGCCCACGACGTCAGGCCGCTGCGATCCATGCCCGCCGAGCGGCGCAACACCACGCAAACCACAGCCATCTGCAGGGCGAACAACCCCGCGATGAGCACAACTATGTGCGACTGAAACATCTTCATTCCCGTCCAAGGCGACAAGCGGTGCGCCGCATGGCGCCGCTGTTACCTGCTCTTTACCGGTCCTGTGTCGGACCGTTGTTATCAAAGCCGCATACCCGGTTTCAGAACGCCTGGCGCCGCCGGCCGGCAGACGCAAACACGTCGAGGCGCCCGCCGCGGGCGGGAGCGCCGTTATTGTTGTGGTGATCAGGTCAGTCCGGAAGGAATAGGCAAACCGGGCGTTCCCAAAAGCACGCCGGTCGGACTGGTGCGGTGTGCGGATTATCCCAGCGCGCAAACCCAAGTCAAGCCAAAGCGTCCCCGCCAGAAGGGGGAGCAGGCCGGCAAGGCTGAGTGCGCCAGAGCGGGCATCATCACATTAGATTGACCGCGATCGCGGGGCCCGGCTACAATGGCCGGCTTCGGAGCGTAGCGCAGCCTGGTAGCGCATCTGATTTGGGATCAGAGGGTCGTAGGTTCGAATCCTATCGCTCCGACCAGAAATACCCAGTGGAAACAACGGCCTGGATCGAAAGATCCAGGCCGTTTTTCTTTTCAGCCAAGCGGCCTCCAAGCGCCGGACAGGTCTGTTCTCACCACTGCAGCAAGTCCGGCCAGATCAGCGCCCCCGCGAACAGCACCAGCATCACCGCGACGATGACCAGCCCCCGGCTTGGGCCAGCATGGCTGGTCTCAACCTTTGGCATCCATGACTGGCCGGCGTCGGCCGGGACCGCAGGTGACGGCGGCGGCGCCGATGGCACAGGCACGCTGATCGCAATACGCGGCACGAAGTCGGACTCGGCCAGCAGGAAGCCCATGGGCGTGGCTTGGTCGGCTGCACCCATGTGCTGAAACAGCAACCTGGACAGCGCCAGGCAATCATCCAGCGCAACCTGCGGCCGGGGCCGGAAGATGCGCAGGTGCTCGCACAGCGTATCGAGCTTGTGGTTGGGGGCGTGGAAGTACTGGGACCAGCGGACCTGGCGCACCGAGCAGCGCCAGCGCTTGTGCTGGATGTCGGGAAGCACTTTTCCCAGCATCCGCGCGTGGAATTCGGCGCCGTGGGCGACCAGCACATCCGCGTCGTCGACGATGGCGCGGATGGCATCGACGTCAAAGCGCCGCCCGCGCAGCATCTCCGCGGTCAACCCGTGCGTGCCGGTGGCAGCTTCACCGATCGGCACGGTGGGCTCCTGCGAACCGTAATAGTCAGTGATCTCCCGCAACAGCGTGCCAGCCCGCGGCGCCACTTCGACAAGCAACAGGCCGATGCTGACAGGCTCGTCCGCTGGCGTGAGCCCGGTGGTTTCGGTACTGACGATTGCAACCCGCATGGGCTCGGTACTCCGGTGTAGCCGCCCGCGGGCATGGTTGGCGGCGGCCGCTCTGATCGTTTGCCTCTAGGTTAGTGCGAGCGCGTTAAACGTCATATCAACCAGATGGGCTAGCTGAAAGAGCGCCAGCCGGGAGGATGCCGGCTGCTACCCCCTCCCCCATCTCCATCTCCTGGTTCAGGCAGGCTGCTGCCCCGTTTCGCCACGCCGTCTCTCGAGATTGCAATAGACGTCGGCCGCCACCAACCCGAAGAGCGCGTGGGCGAACAGGCTTTCCCAGCCGCGGGCCTCGTCGAACCAGTTGAAGTAGGTCCCCAGCAGATAGAAATTGACCAGGTAGACCACCACGCCAAACACGATCCCGACCACCGAGGCCAGCCACAGACTGGAATCGAAGCGGAATGACGACAGAATCATCGCCAGCACCGCCGCCAGGATGATCGACAGCGCGAAGTGCACCGTCCCCGCCGAAAGCACGACTGTCCAGTTGAAGGCATCAGCAGACAGGGCTTCACGTCCGAGGATGATGGCCGCGACCATCTTCACGGTGCCCCAGGCGCCCTGGTACAGCAGGAAGCGCGCCGTGAGCAGTTCCAGCACCATGTAGACCGCGCCGGCAATCAGCCCCGCCACCACGGCGGCCCGCCAGTCCGGCCGGCAGCGAACGTAGCGGTGCGATTCCAGATGGAGTTCCATGGCAGTCTCCTTGCGAGATCCGGCCCGGCAAGGCCGTACGAGTTAGTTCTAGCTCATATGGGGCAAATACCAAGCCGGCCAGACCACAAGACGCGCCCTTCAAGGCACATGAATTGCCGACTTTGGCGGCACGGTGCAACCGCCGCGGCCGGCCATCTGCCGCAACGTGCCGGCCATGCTGCAACTGCGTACGTGATACAATGTCAAAGTAGCCCCCGGGGTGTCCGTGCATCCCTGTAACCGGGCGTTCTCACCAGCGCGCTCTTCGCGAGCGAACAGCAGCCGCCGGCGCGGGCCTTCCGCGACGACACCAAACTGGCGAACCACCGGGTACAACCTGCCCGCCTGCTCCGCAAAGCACACGGCCTCCCCGGCCGTCAGCGGCCAGGCCGTCGCCCAAGCCATCCGCGCCCGTTGGGCGATACCGCTGACAGGACCGGGCATCAGGCGCCGCAGTCCGCGTGAGCTTGCCCCGAACAACCCAAGGCGCGCTTCGCCGCAATCGGCGAAACATGCCGCGGTTCCGCGCCGTACCGGGCGAACCGAACAGGATTTTTAAAATCGCAACCACGCAGCCTTCACGGGCTGCCGAAAAGGAAGACAGATTGGCTAAGGAAGAACTCATTGAATTTGGCGGCGTGGTGTCGGAAGCCCTGCCTGACAACCGCTATCGGGTCACGCTGGAAAACGGCGTCGAAATCTGGGCATACGCTTCGGGCAAGATGCAGAAGCACCGCATCCGCATCCTGGCCGGCGACCGTGTCACCCTGGAAATGTCGCCCTATGACCTGACCAAGGGACGCATCAACTTCCGCCACAAGTCCTGAGTTTCTGCACGGCCCCGGCGATACCGCATGCGCGGCTGTCGCCCGCGCCGCGGCCGTTGTGCGCCGACGCGCTGTCACGCCGCTGACACCGCGCCTGGACGCACTTGCGGGCTGCCCGACAGGCAGCCTGCTTCCGTTTACGCGCCGCGTGCAGCCTGGCCTGCGCACCGGCGCGGGCCAGCTGGCGCTTGCACCGGTCGGGCCGCTTCACCATACTCGAAGCTCGCTCATTGCCCCGTCCGACATGAACCTGATCCTGTGGCGCCACGCCGAAGCCGAAGACCTCCCCGACGCGCTCAGCCTGAGCCGCCATGCCGACCTGCAGCGGCCACTGACACGCCGCGGCCGCAAGCAGGCGGAGGTATCCGCCAAATGGCTGCGCGCGCATCTGCCGGCCGACACCCGCGTCCTTTGCAGCCCTGCGCTGCGCACCCGCGAAACGGCGGCCGCGCTGTCTGCCGAGGCGGAGATCAGTGACGCCCTTGCGCCCGGCGCCGACGTCAGCGCAGTGCTTGCAGCAGTCGAGTGGCCGGAACGCCCCGAGCACGTGGTGGTAGTCGGGCACCAGCCCTGGATCGGCCGCGTCGCCAGCCTGCTGCTGGCCGGCTCGGAAATGAACTGGAGCGTGCGCAAGAGCGGCATCTGGTGGCTGACCGGCCGCACCCGCGAAAGCGAGGCGCAGACCGTGCTGCGCGCCGTCATCAACCCCGAATTCCTCTGAGCCCCGCCCCACCCCGCATGCCAGGTGCCGCCTGACGGCACCTGGCCCATTTTGTCCCGCCAAAATCAGAAATAGCTGATGGCGGGCGGAATCTCCCCTAAGTAGAGTGGCCTTGGCGCCTCTTCCGGTGCCGATAGCAGGTGTCACGGAGATTCCCCATGAATGGCCCGGCCGATCGTTATATTGACGTCGAGGATCGCGACTCACACCCTGACCCATCGCCCGAAAGCGCCCGACCGTCCGCCCTGGCAGGTGACGTCACGGAACCGTCATCCCCGGGTCACGGCAATGTCACCCACTCTCACTACATTGCATCGCAACAGTTTCGTCACCAAAAGGACATACTGATGCGAGATCTGCCGACGCCCACCCAGCCGCTTTTCGACTCTCTGCCCAATGGCCTTGGTGGCCAGACGGCGCGGAGCCGTCTTCATCGCCAATCAGATACACCGGCACATGAATCGCCTGTTCTCAGCGTGGCGTGGGCGCGCCACCAGGACGAAGTAGTCGAAGCCCAGCGCCTGCGCTACAAGGTCTTTGCCGAGGAAATGGGCGCGCGCCTGACCTCTTCGGTGCCGGAGCTGGACATCGACATGTTCGATGCCTACTGCGACCACCTGATCGTGCGCGACATGGCCACGCTGCGCGTGGTGGGCACCTACCGCGTGCTGCCGCCGCACCAGGCCAAGCGCCTGGGCTGCCTGTACGCGGAATCTGAATTCGACCTGGTACGCCTGGGCCACCTGCGCCCCAAGATGCTGGAACTGGGCCGCTCCTGTGTGCACCGCGACTACCGTTCGGGCAGCGTCATCATGGCGCTGTGGGGCGGCCTGGGCGAGTACCTGCAGCGTTGGGGCATCGAATCGATGCTCGGCTGCGCCAGCGTGCCGATGAACGACGGCGGCCACTACGCGGCCAGCCTGCACCGGCTGTTCAGCGAGCGCTCGCTGGCGCCAATCGAATACCACGCCTTCCCGCGCGTGCCGCTGCCGGTCGAGGACCTGAACCAGCAGCTGGACGTCGAGCCGCCCGCGCTGATCAAGGGCTACCTGCGCCTGGGCGCAAAGATCTGCGGCCAGCCGGCCTGGGATCCGGACTTCAACGTGGCGGACTTCCTGACGCTGCTGCGCGTGAACGACATGAACCCGCGCTACGCCCGCCACTTCCTCGGCCTGAACAACGCCGCCTGAGCGGCGCCAGCTGCCTGTCAGCGGCCGCCGCCCCGGCGGCCGCCCTCCGCACTGCGCTCAGTCATAGATGACCTTGTAGCGCTTGCCGATCCGCTGCCATTCATCAGCCTCCTGCGCCAGGCTGTATTCGATCAGCGGATTGGCCTCGATCCACGCCTTCGGCAAGCGCACGGTGAAGCCTTCGTCCAGCGCCTCGGCCAACTGGCTCACGCGGATATCGGGCAAGGCCACATCCGAGCGGCGGCGGCACAGCACAAAGGCCAGGCGCAGGCTGAACAGCATGCGCCAGTCGACGAACCTGCCGCTGCCCGACAGCTTGCCGAGCTTGCCCGCATGGCCCAGCAGCAGCGTCGCCAGCCGCGCCTGGTCGGTCTTGGAAAAGCCCGGCATATCGGCATGGGTGGCGATATAGGCCGAATGCTTGTGGTAGCCGCTGTGCGAGATCGACATGCCGGTCTCATGCAGGCTGGCGGCCCAGCCCAGCAGCGCCAGGTTGTCCTCGCGCCGTTCGTTGGCCGGCTCCGGGAACTGTGACAGCAGCGTCTGCGCGGCACGGCGCACGCGGCCGGACTGGGCCCGGTCCACGCCATAGCGGCGCATGAACTGGTCCACCGTGACGGTGCGCATGTCCTCGTGGTGGCTGCGTCCGAGCAGGTCGTACAGCACACCTAGCCGCAGCGCGCCGTCGGTGACATCCATGCGCTCGATATCGAGTTCGGCAAACACGCCCAGCATGATCGACAAGCCGCCCGGCAGCACCGGGATGCGGTCCGCCTTGAGGCCGGTCAGCTTGACGCGGTTGGTGTTCTCGGCCTTGATCAGCGCGCGCTTGAGGCGCTCCAGCCCTTCGCGCGTGATACCGTGCTCGGCGGTGCTGTCGTTCATGCCATTGAGTTCGATCAGCTCGGCCAGCGCGCGCGCCGTGCCCGACGAGCCGACCGCCTGCTCCCAGCCCGTGGCCCGGTACTGGCGCACCAGCACCTGGATCTCGCGGCGCGCGGCCAGCTCGGCCTGCTTCATCGCGTATTCATCGACGTTGCCGCTGGGGAAGAACTGGCGGCTGTGCGACACGCAGCCGATATACAGGCTTTCCATCAGCTTGGACTGGTAGCCGTTGCCGATGATGAACTCGGTCGAGCCGCCGCCGATATCGACCACCAGGCGGTTGCCCTGGCAGGCCGGGGCGTCGTGCGAGGCCCCGAGGTAGATCAGCCGCGCTTCCTCGCGCCCGGCGATCACTTCGATCGGGAAGCCCAGCGCGCTTTCGGCCTCGATCAGGAACTCGGACGCGTTCTTGGCCACGCGCAATGTGTTGGTGGCAACGGCGCGCACCTGGTTGGGCGCGAACTCGCGCAGCCGGTCGCCGAAGCGCCGCAGCGCATCGATACCGCGGCGCCGCGCGGGCTGGTCCAGGTATTTGTCGGGCGTCAGGCCGGCGGCCAGGCGGACCGGCTCGCGCAGCGCGTCAACCTGGAAGATCTGGCTGGCCGGGCCATTGGCCGTGGGGGTCTCGTCCACCCGCCCGATCATCAGGCGGAAGCTGTTCGAACCCATATCGACGGCAGCCAGCAGGCGTGGGGTGTTATTCATCGTGTGCTAGGAGGGCTGGTTCGCGTTGGCGTTGCGTGGCGCGGCAGGTGCGCTCTGGTGCCTTGGCCTGCCGGCGTTCGCGCCCGGGAAAAATATGTCCTGATCATGTCTGCATCATGACAAAATCAAACTGTCATAAAAGTGACACGTTTTTATGAAAAAGTCGCCACATTACCAAAAGAAGGTCATGCTCATGTCGACGACTCCGTCCAGTACGCTGCTCAACCGCGAACTGGGCATCCTGGAATTCAATGCCCGCGTGCTGGCGCAAGCGGCGGACCCGAAGGTCCCGCTGCTGGAGCGGCTGAAATTCATCTGCATCGTGTCCAGCAACCTGGACGAGTTCTTTGAAATCCGCATGGCGGGCCTGAAGGAACAGATGCGCGACAACGCTTCGGGGCTGACGCCGGACGGCCTGTCATTCCAGCAGACCTACCAGCTCGTCACCGAGCGCACGCAACGGCTTGTGGCTTCGCAGTATGACATGCTGCAGAACACCATTTTTCCACTACTTGAAAAAGAGGGGGTCTTTTTCCACCTGACCACCACCTGGACCGACGCCCAGCGCGAATGGGCGCGCGAGTTCTTCCAGCGCGAACTGGGGCCGGTGCTGACCCCGATTGCACTGGAT
>NZ_JBYTAG010000014.1:0-106754 GCF_058787995.1 Cupriavidus sp. FW305-27 | reverse complement strand
CGCCCCGGAAACGCCACCGATCCTCCCTGGACGCATTCACTGACTGGAGCCTACATGTCCGTCTACGACACCCTTGCCCGCCTCGGCATCGAACTGCCGGCCGTCAACGCCCCCGCCGCCGCCTATGCAATGGCCGCGCAAACCGGCAACACCGTGTTCCTGTCGGGCCATATCGCCCGCAAGGACGGCAAGGTATGGACCGGCAAGCTGGGCAAGGACATCGATACCGAGTCCGGCAAGGCCGCAGCGCGCGCGATCGCCATCGACCTGCTGGCCACGCTGCACGCGCATGTGGGCGACCTGAACCGCGTCACCCGCATCGTCAAGGTGATGAGCCTGGTCAACTCGACTCCCGAATTCACCGAGCAGCACCTCGTCACCAACGGCGCCTCGGAGCTGCTGGCCGAAGTGTTCGGCGACAAGGGCAAGCATGCGCGCAGCGCCTTCGGCGTGGCGCAGGTCCCGCTGGGCGCCTGTGTCGAGATCGAGATGATCGCCGAAGTGAAGGCGGCCTGAGGCCCGCATGCGCATCGACAACCTGCCCTTCGGCACCACCGACTGGTCGGCCATCGCGCCGACCCGCCACCCCGGCGAGCAGGGCGAGGCCACCTGGCGCACGCGCCAGTTCGGCGACATCCGCGTGCGCATGGTCGAATATTCGCCGGGCTACCTGGCCGACCACTGGTGCAGCAAGGGCCATATCCTGTTCGTGCTGGACGGCGAGCTCCATACCGAGCTGGAAGACGGCCGGCAGTTCGTGCTCGGCGCGGGCACCAGCTACCAGGTAGCCGACCAGGCGGAAGCGCACCGTTCGTCCTCGCCGAAGGGCGCACGACTATTTATCGTTGACTGAGCGGCAGGCTTGCCGCTCAGCCCAGAACTCCCCCAGACCACAAGAGACACATCATGAAATGGGCCATCTCCCGCCGGGCACAGCAACTGACCAGCTCGGCCATCCGCGAAATCCTGAAGGTCACCGAGCGTCCGGAAGTCATTTCGTTCGCCGGCGGCCTGCCGTCGCCGGCCTCGTTCCCGGTAGCGGCCATGGAGGCAGCGACGGCCCGCGTATTCGCCGACAACCCGCAGGCGGCGCTGCAATACGCCGCGACCGAAGGCTACCTGCCGCTGCGCGAGTTCGTCGCCAGGCGCCATGGCGCGCCGGTCGAGCGCGTGCTGATCACCACCGGCTCGCAGCAGGCACTGGACCTGATCGCCAAGGTGATGATCGACCCGGGCAGCAAGGTGCTGGTGGAAACCCCCAGCTACCTCGGCGCGCTGCAGGCGTTCTCGCTGTTCGAACCTGAGTTCGTCTCGATCCCCAGCGATGACAAGGGCCTGCTGCCCGAGGCGCTGACGCCCGAGCTGACCGCCGGCGCGCGCTTCCTGTACGCCCTGCCCAACTTCCAGAACCCGACCGGGCGCCGCCTGCCGCTGGAACGCCGCGAGGCGCTGGTGGCCCGCGCCAAGGAACAGGGCGTGCTGCTGGTCGAGGACGATCCCTACGGCGCGCTCAGCTACACCGGCGACCAGCTGCCCAGCCTGCTGTCGATGAATCCGGACGGCGTGATCTACATGGGCTCGTTCTCGAAGATCCTGGCCCCCGGCATGCGCCTGGGCTACGTGATCGCCCCGCCCGAGCTGCACTTCAAGCTGTGCCAGGCCAAGCAGGCGTCTGACCTGCACACGCCGACCTTCACCCAGCGCGTGGCCTACGAGACCATCCGCGACGGCCTGCTCGACACGCATATCCCGACCATCCGCGAGCTCTACGGCAAGCAGTGCCAGTACATGCTGGATGCGCTCAAGCGCCATATGCCCGAGGGCGTGACCTGGAACGAGCCCGAAGGCGGCATGTTCATCTGGATGGAGCTGCCCGAGGGCCTGGACAGCATGGTGATCCTGGAAGAAGCCGTGAAGCGCAACGTGGCCTATGTGCCGGGCGCGCCGTTCTACGCCAGCAACCCGAAGCGCAACGCGCTGCGCCTGGCCTTCGTCACGGTGTCGGCAGAGCGCATCGAGCAGGGCGTGGCCATCCTTGGCGAGCTGTTCCGCGAAGCCATCGCCGCGGCCGCCGCCAGGCAACCGCGCGCGGCCTGAAGCCCGGGCGCGCATCACCACTGGAGCCGAAATGTTGCGTATCTGGGGCCGACTCTCCTCCATCAACGTGCAGAAAGTGGTCTGGTGCGCGCGCGAGCTGCACCTGGACCATGAGCGCGTGGATATCGGCGTGACCAAGGGCGACCTCGACACCGAGGCCTATGTGCGCCTGAACCCGAACCGCCAGATCCCCGTGATCGAGGATTTCCGCGGCACCGATGTCGGCGGCGAGCCCTTCGTGCTGTGGGAATCCAATGCGATCGTGCGGTACCTGTGCGCGCGCTACGGCGAAGGCACGCTGTGGCCCGAGGACGTCAAGGCACGCGCCTCGGCCGACCGCTGGATGGACTGGCAGACCACCGCCTTCAGCCCGGCCATGGTGACGGCGTTCCTGAACCTGGTGCGCAAGCCGAAGGCGGAGCGCGACGAGGCTGCCATCAAGGCATCGTGCGAGCGCACCGAGCCGCTGGCCGAACTGCTGGACAAGGCGCTGGCCGGGCGCGAGTTCATCGGCGGCGACCGCTTCACCATGGCCGACATCTCGCTGGCCTGCGCCGCGCACCGCTGGATGGGGCTGCCGCTCAAGCACCAGTCGCGCCCCAACCTGGAGCGCTGGTTGAGCGCAATGCGCGCCCGCCCCGCCGCGGACGGCATCCTGGAACTGCCGCTGCGCTGAGCCGCGGCAGTTTTTTCTTTCCTGCCGTCCTGCCTTACTTCGCCGCGCGCGAGCCCGACGCCGCGGTAAATACCCCCAGCCCGATAAACGCCGCGCCGGTCAGGTAGCGGCCGAGCGCGCGCGCCCTGCCGGCGCGGCGCAGTGCCGGCATCACCGCGGCGGCGGCCATCACGTAGCAGGCGTCCGTGGTCGCGGCGATCAGCACGAAGGCCACGCCCAGTGCCAGGCTCTGCGTCAGCGCCGAGCCTGCCGGGTTCATGAACTGCGGCAGGAAGGCGGCAAAGAAGATCGCGGTCTTGGGATTGAGCAGCGCCACCACGAAGCCGTCGCGCACCACCTGGCGCAGGCTGCGTGGCGCTGCTTCAACCGTGCCGCCGTCAGCCGCCGCGGCGCCGCCACGCAAGGCGCGGATGCCCAGCCAGATCAGGTAGGCCGCCCCTGCGTACTTGACCACCGAAAACGCCAGCGCCGATACCGAGAACAGCACCGCCAGCCCCAGCGAGGCGCCGATCGCGTTGCCCAGGTTGCCCAGCGCCACCGCGCCGATCGAGGCCAGCCCGGCCTGCCGGCCCTGCGCCAGGGTGCGCGTGACGATATAGACCACGGCCGGGCCGGGCGTGATGGCCAGCGCCAGGCTGGCCAGCACGAATGCGGTCAGCAAAGGCCAGGGGGGAAGGAATTCGGTCATGGGCAGCCTCATTCAATGGTTGGATGCGGGCGGCAGCGCGCCCGCGGCATGACGCCCGCCAGTATGCGCCGAGCGCCAGCGCTTGTGCCAGTCCCGGGCATGGCTGCCGGGCCGGTCATGCAAGCCGGTGGCAGGCACGCAGACTTTTGCAACAGGCGCCGTTTAGAGTACTCTCGCCGGAGTGCCTGGAAGGCACCACGTGCGCCGCAATGCCCCCCAGGGAAACCCTGATCCCTGAATGTGGCTCATGCCAGGCATGACGCAATATACGACAGCGAACACGGAACCCGTTCCTACAATCGCTGGTTCTTTCCCGCGCGCGGCGGATGCCGCTCGCCGGGGCAAAGCGCATGCACGGCGCCGAGGGCACGCAGATCGTCCCGGCGCCTGAGCCAACCTGAGGAGGACATCGATCGTGTGGAGTCAAGTCTATGACCCGCTAGGCAATATGGCGCTGTCGACCATTGCCGCGGGCATTCCCGTCGCCGTGCTGCTGGCAGCGCTGGCGTTCTTTCATATGCAGGCCCACCTGGCGGCGGGGCTGGCATTGCTGATCGGCATCGTGGTCGCCTCCACGGTGTTCGGCATGCCGGCGGCAATGGCCGGCAAGGCAGCGGGGCTGGGCATCGTATCCGGGCTGTTCCCGATCGGCTGGATCGTGCTGAACATCATCTTCCTGCACCGGCTGACAACCCTTAACGGGTCATTCAAGGTCTTGCAGAACTCGATCTCCGGCATCACCGAGGACCGCCGCCTGCAGCTGCTGCTGGTGGCGTTCAGCTTCGGCGCCTTCTTCGAGGGCGCGGCCGGCTTCGGCACACCGGTGGCCGTGACCGGCGCCATCCTGATCGGCCTGGGCTTCTCGCCGCTGGCCGCCTCGGGCCTGGCGCTGATCGCCAACACGGCGCCGGTGGCCTACGGCGCGCTGGGCGCCCCGATCATCGGCCTGGCGTCGGTGACCGGGCTGGACCTGCTCGACCTGTCGGCCATGATCGGCCGCCAGCTGCCGTTCTTCTCCGTGATCGTGCCGTTCTGGCTGATCTGGGCCTTTGCCGGCTTCCGCGGCATGCTGGCGATCTGGCCGGCGATCCTGGTGGCGGGCGTGAGCTTTGCGATCCCGCAGTTCCTGGTGTCCAACTACCACGGACCGTGGCTGGTGGACGTGATCGCCGCGCTGGTGTCGATGGGCTCGCTGACGCTGTTCCTGAAGGTCTGGCATCCGAAGGAGATCTGGACCTCGACCAGGATCCTGGGCCGCCACGACGACTCCAAGGTCGACCATCCCGAAGCGCTCGAAGCCGATGCCCGCGCCAGCGCCGCCTCGGCCGGCATCTCGGTGGCCAAGGCCTGGATGCCGTGGGTGATCCTGACGGTGTTCGTCTTTGTCTGGGGCGTGCCCGAGTTCAAGAAGCTGATGGATAGCCTGTGGGCGTGGAAATTCCCGATCCCGGGGCTGGACAAGGCCATCGTCAAGGTGCCGCCGGTCGTGCCCAAGGACGTCATCGAAGGCGCGGTCTTCAACTTCAACGTGCTGTCGATGGCCGGCACCGGCATCTTTGTCTCGGCCATCGCCGGCGGCCTGCTGATGGGCTACTCGGTGCCGCGCCTGTTCAAGGAATACTGGGAAACCATCAAGCTGGTGCGCTACTCGCTGCTGACCATCTGCGCGATGTTCGGCGTCGGCTACCTGACCCGCTACTCGGGCCTGGATGCCACGCTGGGCCTGGCCTTCGCCCACACCGGCGTGTTCTATCCGCTGTTCGGCACCATGCTGGGCTGGCTGGGCGTGGCGCTGACCGGTTCGGACACGGCCTCGAACGTGCTGTTCGGCGGCCTGCAGAAGACCACGGCGGAGCAGCTGGGCCTGTCGCCGGTGCTGATGGCCTCGGCCAACAGCTCAGGCGGCGTGATGGGCAAGATGATCGATGCGCAGTCCATCGTGGTGGCCTCGACCGCGACCAAGTGGTACGGCCACGAAGGCGACATCCTGCGCTACGTGTTCTTCCACTCGATCGTGCTGGCGATCCTGGTGGGCCTGTTCGTGACGCTGCAGGCCTATGTGCCGCCGTTCACGCATATGGTGATCCACCATCCCTGACCATTCAGAAGTTTCCGCACTGCGGTTCTGACAAGGCCCCGCCCCTGGCGGGGCTTTTCCATTGTGCAAGGCGCGTATCATGTTGTGTCTGATCCGCCGCACGCGCGCCCCCACCTCCCACGAAGACGCCAGGGCGCGCCGGGCACAACGGGAAACCTGCCATGTTGCGTCGCCTGGAAAGACTGATCGACCCCTTCCGGGGCATGCCCGACCACGAGCCGCCCGGCCAGGTCTGGCGCTTTTATGCCTGGTACCTGCGCGAAGTGTGGGGTGTGTTCGCGCTGCTGTTGCTGGTGGGTCTGGTCGGCGCACTGATCGAGGTGGCGCTGTTCAGCTTCCTCGGCCGGCTGGTCGACATGGCACAGACCACGCCAGGCGCGGAGTTCTTCAGCCGGCATCGCAACGAGCTGCTGTGGATGGCCGTGGTGGCGCTGCTGCTGCGCCCGATCTTCTTCGGCCTGCACGACGTCCTTGTGCACCAGGTCATCAACCCCGGCCTGGCCAACCTGATCCGCTGGCAGAACCACCGCTACGTGCTCAAGCAGAGCCTGTCGTTCTTCCAGAATGATTTTGCCGGGCGCATCGCGCAGCGCATCATGCAGACCGGCTTCTCGCTGCGCGATTCCGCGGTGCAGGCGGTGGACGCAATCTGGCACGTGGTGATCTACGCGATCAGCTCGCTGGTGCTGTTCGCGCAGGCCGACTGGCGGCTAATGATCCCGCTGCTGCTGTGGATCGCGTGCTACGTGGCCGCCCTGCTCCACTTCGTGCCGCGCGTGAAGCAGCGTTCGGTGGTCGCCACGGAATCGCGTTCCCGGCTGATGGGGCGTATCGTCGACGGCTACACCAATATCACCACACTCAAGCTGTTCGCCCACACCCGTCACGAGGAAGACTATGCGCGCGACGCCATGTCCGAGCAGACCGAGAAGTCGCGGCTGGCCGGGCGCATGATCAGCGGCATGGACATCACCATCACCGCCATGAACGGCGCGCTGATTGCCGGCACCACGGGGCTGGCCCTGTGGCTGTGGAGCGAGGGGCACGTCACCACCGGCGCGATTGCGCTCACCACCGGGCTGGTGATCCGCATCAACAATATGTCCGGCTGGATCATGTGGGTGGTCAACGGCATCTTCGAAAACGTCGGCCAGGTGCAGGACGGCATGAAGACGATAGCCGTGCCGCGCGTGGTGACCGACCGCGCCGACGCGAAGCCGTTGCGCGTCACCCATGGCGAGGTCCGCTTCGAGCGGGTGGGATTCCACTATGGCAAGGGCTCAGGCGTCATCGAAGGCGTGGACCTGACGGTGCGCCCGGGCGAGAAGATCGGGCTGGTCGGCCCCTCCGGCGCCGGCAAGTCGACGCTGGTCAACCTGCTGCTGCGACTCTACGACGTCGAGCGCGGCCGCATCCTGATCGACGGACAGGACATCGCCGCGGTCACGCAAGAAAGCCTGCGCGCACAGATCGGCATGGTCACGCAGGACACCTCGCTGCTGCACCGGTCGATCCGCGAGAACCTGCTCTACGGCAAACCCTCCAGTACCGAGGCTGAACTGCAGCAAGCCCTGCACCGCGCCCGCGCCGACGAATTCACCCCGCACCTGGTCGACGCCCACGGCAATACCGGGCTGGAGGCACAGGTCGGCGAGCGCGGCGTGAAGCTGTCAGGCGGACAGCGCCAGCGCATTGCCATCGCGCGCGTGCTGCTCAAGAATGCGCCGATCCTGATCCTGGACGAAGCCACCTCGGCCCTGGATTCGGAAGTGGAAGCGGCAATCCAGGAAAGCCTGGAAACGCTGATGCAGGGCAAGACCGTGATCGCCATCGCCCACCGGCTGTCGACGATTGCGCGCATGGACCGGCTGGTGGTGCTGGACAACGGCCATATCGTGGAAAGCGGCACGCACGCGCAATTGCTGGCGCACGGCGGGCTGTATGCGCGGCTGTGGGCGCATCAGACCGGGGGATTTGTGGGAGTGGATTGAGTCGCTGGTTTGCTCCCCTCTCCCGCTTGCGGGAGAGGGGAGCAAACATTCGCCTGGGCTGACGATTCAGCTAATCAATTGCCGCCAGCCGGCGGCTCCACGCGCACCGGATCGATGCGCGGCTCCTTGAGCTTGGCCTCGATCGCCTTGCCCTTGCGCGCGCGCTTGCCGACGTAGGCCTGCAAGGCCACGCCTGCCAGCTTCTGCGAGGTCGGCTTGCCGCCGCGCCCCGCGCCCGAGAGCATCAGCCCCGGCGCGCCGACGCCCACCGCCTGCAGCAGCTTCTCCTTGGGTTCCAGCTCGATCAGGATCACGCCACGCCCGCCGGCGGACAGCACCTTCACTTCATCGAGCGCCACCAGCAGCAGGCGGCCGTTGCCGGACAGGCAGGCCACATGCGTGGCCTCGTCGCCGATCGGCGCCGGCGCCAGCGGCGTGTCGCCGTCATCCAGCGTCAGGAACGACTTGCCGCCCTTCTGCCGGCTGATCATATCGCCGACCTTGGTCTGGAAGCCATTGCCGCCCGCGGTGGCGATCAGCATGCGCTGCTCCGCGCTGCCGGCAAAGGTGTGCGCGACCTGGCTGCCGGACTGCAACTCGATCAGCGTGGTGATGGGCACCCCGTCGCCGCGCCCGCCAGGCAGGCTGGCGACCGGCACGGAATAGACCCGGCCGTTGGTGCCGAAGACCAGCAGCACGTCGACGGTACGGCATTCGAAGGTGCCGTAGAGCGCGTCGCCGGCCTTGAACGTGAACTGCTGCGCGTCGTGGCCATGGCCCTGGCGCGTGCGCACCCAGCCCTTCTGCGACATCACCACCGTCACCGGCTCGTCGATCACGCGCACTTCGGCCGCGGCGCGGCGCTCTTCCTGGATCAGCGTGCGGCGCGGGTCCTTGTCTTCCGGGCTGTACTGCTTGGCGTCGGTCTCGATCTCCTTGATGATGCGGCGGCGCATCATGGTCTCGGACTTGAGCAGCACGTCCAGGTCGGCCTGCTCCTCGCGCAGTTCCTTGAGTTCCTTTTCGATCCGGATCGCTTCCAGGCGCGCCAGCTGGCGCAGCCGGATTTCGAGGATGTCCTCGGCCTGGCGGTCGCTCAGGCCGAAGGCCTCGATCAGCGCCGGCTTGGGCTCGTCGCTCTCGCGGATGATGCGGATCACCTCGTCGATATTGAGCAGCACCAGCATCCGGCCTTCGAGGATATGGATGCGGTCCTCGACCTTGCCCAGGCGGTGGCGCGTGCGGCGCGTGACGGTGTCGAAGCGGAACGCGATCCACTCCGACAGGATCTCGCGCAGGCCCTTCTGGCGCGGGCGCCCGTCGGTGCCGATCATCACCAGGTTGATCGGCGCGCCCGACTCCAGGCTGGTATGCGCCAGCAGCGTATGGATGAACTCCTGCTGGCCGACGTTCTTGCTCTTGGGCTCGAACACCAGCCGCACCGGCGCATCCTTGCCCGATTCGTCGCGCACCGCATCCAGCACTGCCAGCACGGTGGCCTTGAGCTGCTGCTGGTCCTGCGTCAGCGCCTTCTTGCCGGTCTTGATCTTGGGGTTGGTGATTTCCTCGATCTCTTCCAGCACCTTCTGCGCCGAGGTGTTCGGCGGCAGCTCGGTCACCACCAGCTGCCACTGGCCGCGCGCCATCTCCTCGATGGTCCAGCGCGCGCGCACCTTCAGGCTGCCGCGGCCGCCCTCGTAGATCTGGGCGATATCGGACGCCGGCGAAATGATCTGGCCGCCGCCCGGGTAGTCCGGCCCCGGCATCAGCGCCAGCAGCTCGGCCAGCGTGATATTGGGATTGCGGATCATCGCCACGGTGGCCGCGGCGACTTCGCGCAGGTTGTGCGGCGGGATCTCGGTCGCCATGCCCACCGCGATGCCCGAGGCGCCGTTGAGCAGCACGAACGGCAGCCGCGCCGGCAGCAGCCTGGGCTCCTGCATCGAGCCGTCGTAGTTGGGGGCGAAATCGACCGTGCCTTCATCGATCTCATCGAGCAGCAGCCGCGAGATCGGCGTCAGGCGCGCTTCGGTGTAGCGCATCGCCGCCGCGCCGTCGCCATCGCGCGAGCCGAAGTTGCCCTGGCCGTCGATCAGCGGGTAGCGCAGCGAGAAGTCCTGCGCCAGGCGCACCAGCGCGTCGTAGGCGGACTGGTCGCCGTGCGGGTGGAACTTGCCCAGCACGTCGCCGACCACGCGCGCGGACTTGACCGGCTTGGCGTCGGCGCGCAGGCCCATCTCGTGCATCGCGAACAGGATGCGGCGCTGCACCGGCTTCTGGCCGTCGGCCACCTCGGGCAGCGCGCGGCCCTTGACCACGCTGACGGCGTAGTCCAGGTAGGCGCGCTCGGCGTAGCGCGCCAGCGTCAGCGAATCGGCCGGCTCTTCAGGTTGAAACGTGATGTCTTGTTGTTCCATGGGTAGGCAAGAATTCGGCGCGCCACGTTGAACTGCCGGCGCGCCGGGTTGCTTGTTGTTCGGGTATGCCGGTCAGGGCATGGCGCGGCGCCCGCCGATGACCATCTTCACGCGCGGGCCGTCCGCGCTGGCGCTGGCGCGCTTGAGCACCGCGCCCTGCTGCGGCTGGTACAGCCGGTAAAACTGCAGCACGGTGCTGACATACTGCCGGGTCTCCGGGTAAGGCGGAATGCGGTTGTTGTAGCGCTGCACCGCGCCCTCGCCGGCGTTATAGGCAGCCAGCACCAGCTCCAGGTTGTTCGGGAACAGCTGCATCAGCCAGCTCAGGTAGCGCACGCCCGCGGTGATATTGGTGCGTGGATCGGCCAGCTTCTGCTCGATGCTTCGGCGCGCATCGGCGTTCACGCCAAAGCGCGCGCCGGTGTCGGGGATCACCTGCATCAGGCCGATCGCGCCCTTGGGCGACACCGCGCCCGGGTTGAAGCCCGACTCGACCGCCATCACCGCCTTGACCAGCGCGGGATCGACATCCTGCTTGCCGGCGATCTGGTGGATCAGCGGCTCGACGGTCTTGATATTGGGATGGTTGACGACGTAGCGGTACAGCTTGTGCTGCTCCAGGTCGATGTCAGCGCCAGCGGCCGCCTGCGACTGCCGCGCCGCCAGGCGCGCGGTATCCAGCTTGCCGCCATCCTTCATGAACAGCTTGTAGCGCGCGTCGAGCTTCTGGTCGGCAAAGTGCGCCACGCCATCGGCATCGATAAAGCCCCACAGCTCGGCATGCGCCGCCGGCACGAAGGCGAGCCCGGCCAGCGCCACGACGGCTGCCGCCGCCTTGCGCCATGGTTTGCCGGGAGTTCTCGTCGTCATCGTGCGTTCCAGATTACTGTCCGTTGGCGGCCGTCGGGAATGACGGCCAGGCAGACTGGGGGATTATCTACCCAATCACCGGCCGCCGCTTTCCGCTCAGGTTTCGCTCAGATATCGGCCTCGACCTCGTTGCCCTTCTCTTCCAGCCAGCTGCGGCGCTGTGCGGCCTCGCCCTTGCCCATCAGCATATTCATCATCTCGACGGTCTGCGGCAGGTCGTATTCGCCCAGCGACACGGGCAGCAAGCGCCGCGTGTCGGGGTTCATGGTGGTTTCCCAGAGCTGCTCGGCGCTCATTTCGCCCAGGCCCTTGAAGCGGGAAATCTGCCACGAGTTTTCCTTGACGCCGTCCTTGAGCAGCTTGTCCTGGATGGCCAGCAGCTCGCCTTCGTCCAGCGCGTACAGCTTCTGCGCCGGTTTCTTGCCGCGCGCGGGCGCATCGACGCGGAACAGCGGCGGACGCGCCACAAAGACGTTGCCGGTCTCGATCAGCTTGGGGAAGTGCCGGAAGAACAACGTCAGCAGCAGCACCTGGATATGCGCGCCGTCCACGTCCGCGTCGGACAGGATGCAGATCTTGCCGTAGCGCAGGTTGGACAGGTCGGGCTCGTCGTTGGCGCCGTGCGGGTCCACGCCGATCGCCACCGCGATGTCGTGCACCTCGTTGTTGGCAAAGAGACGGTCGCGCTCGGTCTCCCAGGTATTGAGCACCTTGCCGCGCAGCGGCAGGATGGCCTGGAACTCCTTGTCGCGGCCCATCTTGGCCGAGCCGCCGGCCGAGTCGCCCTCGACCAGGAACAGTTCGTTGCGGGTCACGTCGGTGGACTCGCAATCGGTCAGCTTGCCGGGCAGCACCGCCACGCCGGAGCCTTTTTTCTTTTCGACCTTCTGCGCCGCGCGCGTGCGCGCCTGGGCCTGGCGGATCACCAGCTCGGCCAGCTTCTTGCCGTACTCGACATGGTGGTTCAGCCACAGCTCCAGCGCCGGACGGCTGAAGGTGGAGACCAGCCGCACCGCGTCGCGGCTGTTCAGGCGTTCCTTGATCTGGCCCTGGAACTGCGGGTCCAGCACCTTGGCCGAGAGCACGAACGAGGCGCGCGCAAACACGTCTTCGCTCATCAGCTTGACGCCCTTGGGCTGCAGCGCGTGCATCTCGATAAAGCTCTTGACCGCCTGGAACAGCCCTTCGCGCAGGCCGGATTCATGCGTGCCGCCGGCCGGCGTCGGGATCAGGTTGACGTAGGACTCGCGCACCGGCGCGCCGTCTTCGGTCCAGGCCACCACCCAGGAGGCGCCTTCGCCGTCGGCAAAGCCTTCATCGCCGGGATTGGCGTCGGGGTCGGCAAAATGCTCGCCCTCGAACATCGGGATCACCAATTCCGCGCCGCTGCCCTGCGCCAGCGCCTCGACCAGGTAGCCCTTCAGGCCCTGGTCGTACTGCCAGGTCTGGCGCTCGCCGGTCTTCTCGGTCACCAGCGTGACCTTGACGCCGGGCAGCAGCACCGCCTTGCTGCGCAGCAGGCGCTGCAGCTCGGCCAGCGGGATCGCGGCCGAGTCGAAATACCTGGCATCCGGCCACACCTGCACGCGGGTGCCGCTCTTCTTCTCGCCCCGCTCGATCTTGCGCGAGGCCAGCGGCACGGTCACGTCGCCGCCGGAGAAGGTCAGCGTCGAGCACATGCTGTCGCGCCACACGGTCACGTCCAGCTGCGTCGACAAGGCATTGGTCACCGACACGCCCACGCCGTGCAGGCCGCCCGAGAAGGCATAGGCACCGCCCTTGCCCTTGTCGAACTTGCCGCCGGCGTGCAGCCGGGTGAAGACGATCTCGACCACCGGCACGCCTTCTTCCGGGTGGATGCCCACCGGAATGCCGCGGCCGTCGTCTTCCACGCTGAGGCTGCCGTCGCGATGCAGGGTCACCAGGATCTCGGAGCCGTGGCCGCCGAGGGCCTCGTCCGAGGCGTTGTCGATCACCTCCTGCACGATATGCAGGGGGTTGTCGGTCCGGGTGTACATGCCGGGACGCTGCTTGACCGGCTCCAGGCCCTTCAGGACCCGGATGGAAGATTCGCTGTACTGACTGGTTTTGCTCGCCATGGAGTCGCTACGAAAGTGATGGTCCCGGCTGCCATGAGGCGCACAACTGTGCACGCGCCGGGGCACCGGGCACTGCATTGTAATGGAAGCGGGCGACGGCAATCCCGCCAAAAAGGCGCTTGGCCTGCCGACCCGCGCTGGCGCCGGTTTTGCCGGGCCGCCGCCGCTTTTTGCCAGGGCGCCGGCAGCGCGGGCAGCGCCGTACGCGTTTTCCCGAGCCGGAGTAAACTCGCCAGCACCCGGCCCCGGCAAGCCCGATTGCCGTCCCGGCATGGACAACAACAAGCACACACAATCCCTGTCGGCACCGCTTACCCGGCGGGACTGCCGCACATCGAGCCAAGACATGCAGAACCGACAACTCTCCCTGACCACCGTACTTGTGTGCGGTGGGCTGCTCGTGACCCTTTCAATGGGCATCCGGCACGGCTTCGGCCTGTTCAACCTGCCGATCACCCAGGCCCATGGCTGGAACCGAGAGACCTTCGCCTTCGCGCTGGCGCTGCAGAACCTGATGTGGGGCGCCAGCCAGCCCTTTGCCGGGGCGCTCGCCGACAAGTTCGGCGCGCTGCGCATCATGCTGGTCGGCGTGGCGCTGTACGTGGCCGGGCTGGTGGTGATGGCGCTGGCCACCAGCGGCACCGCCTTTGCCACCGGTGCCGGCGTGATGATCGGCATCGCCCAGTCCGGCACCACCTACAGCATCGTCTACGGCGTGATCGGCCGTGTGGCCAGCCCCGAGAAGCGGGTCTGGGCCATGGGCATCGCCGCCGCGGCCGGCTCCTTCGGCCAGTTCCTGATGATCCCGGTGGAACAGGGCCTGATCTCCGGGCTGGGCTGGCAGAACGCCCTCTATGTAATGGCGTTGATGGCCTGCGTGATGCTGCCGCTGGCGCTGACGCTGCGCGAGCCGCGCGAAGCGGCCCACACCGGCGGCCACCACCAGACCATCGGCCAGGCCGTGCACGAAGCCTTCGGCAACCGCAACTTCCAGCTGCTGACGCTGGGCTACTTCGTGTGCGGCTTCCAGGTGGTGTTTATCGGCGTGCACCTGGCGCCCTACCTGAAGGACCAGGGCCTGACCGACCCAAAAGTCGCCGTCGTGGCGCTGGCGCTGATCGGGCTGTTCAATGTATTCGGCACCTATACCGCGGGTGCGCTGGGGCAGCGCCTGCCCAAGCGCTACCTGCTGTCCGCCATCTACGTGACGCGCTCGGTGGTGATCGCCAGCTACCTGCTGCTGCCGCTGACGGTGGCCAGCACCTGGGTGTTCGCGGCGGTCATGGGCTTCCTGTGGCTGTCCACGGTGCCGCTGACCAACGGCATCATCGCCCAGGTGTTCGGCGTGAAATACCTGTCGATGCTATCGGGCGTGGTGTTCTTCTCGCACCAGATCGGCAGTTTCCTGGGTGCCTGGCTGGGCGGCTTCCTCTACGACCGCACCGGCGGCTACAACACCGTGTGGCTGATCGCGATCGCGCTGGGCGTGGTGGCCGCGCTGGTGAACCTGCCGATCCGCGAGCAGGCGCTGGTGCGCGCGCAGCCGGCGGCGGCATGATGAGCACGACCCAGGCGCGCGTGATGAAGGCAGCCGGGCTGGCGGTGCTGGCCGGGGTGCTGGCGCTTGGGTTCGTGGGTTACCTGCGGCCGGGGTTCATGGTCGACCTGACCAACATGGTGTTGGCCTGGTGCGGGTGAGGGTCGGCTTGCCTGACCTCAGGCCCCCTCGCCCTTCGACTTCGCCTCCAGCACTTCCCAGCGCTCCAGCGCTTCCAGCAGTTCCATCTCGATCTCGTCGTGCCGCGTGCCCAGCTGCGCGGCCTTGGGCGCATCGCTGACATAGAGCGAGCCGTCCGCGAGCTGTGCCGAGATCACCTTCTGCTCGGTTTCCAGCGCGGCAATGCGCTCCGGCAGGCCGTCCAGTTCGCGCTGCTCCTTGTACGACAGCTTGACCGTACGATTGGCGCCGCGCGCTTCGCGCGAATCCTTGCCCTTCACCGGCTCTGCCGCCTTCTGCTCCGGCTTGCGCGCCGCTTGCAGCGCCGCGCTGCGGGCCGACTGCTCGACCCAGTCGGAATACCCGCCCACCGACTCGCGCCACACGCCATCGCCCTCGGCGGCCAGGGTCGAGGTCACCACGTTGTCCAGGAAGGCGCGGTCGTGCGAGACCAGGAACACGGTGCCGCCATAGTCCTGCAGCAGTTCTTCCAACAGTTCCAGCGTGTCGATGTCGAGATCGTTGGTCGGCTCGTCCAGCACCAGCACATTGGCCGGGCGCGCAAACAGGCGCGCCAGCAGCAGCCGGTTGCGCTCGCCACCAGACAGCGACTTGACCGGCGAACGCGCGCGCTCCGGCGCGAACAGGAAGTCGCCCAGGTAGCTCATCACATGCTTGCGCTGGCCGTTGACCTCGACCCAGTCGCTGCCCGGGCTGATGGTGTCGGCCAGCGAGCGCTCCAGGTCCAGCGCGGTGCGCATCTGGTCGAAGTACGCCACCTGCAGGTTGCTGCCGTTGCGCACGGTGCCGCTGTCCGGCGCCAGTTCGCCCAGGATCAGCCGCAGCAGCGTGGTCTTGCCGGCGCCGTTGGGGCCGATCAGGCCGACCTTGTCGCCGCGCATGATGGTGGCGGTGAAGTCGCGCACCACCACCTTGTCGCCGTAGGCCTTGCTGACGTCGGTCAGCTCGGCCACGATCTTGCCGGAGCGGTCGGCCTGCGACACCTCCAGCCTGACATTGCCCTGCACCTCGCGCCGCGCGGCGCGCTCGTTGCGCATCGCCACCAGGCGCTGGATGCGCGACACGCTGCGAGTGCGGCGCGCCTCCACCCCCTTGCGGATCCACACCTCTTCCTGCGCCAGCAGCTTGTCGAACTTGGCCTGCTCGACCTGCTCGGCGGCAAGCATCTCTTCCTTGCGCGCCTGGTAGGCGGCGAAGTTGCCGGGGAAGGACACCAGCCGGCCGCGGTCCAGTTCGATGATGCGGGTGGCGACGCGGTCGAGGAAGGCGCGGTCGTGGGTGATCAGCAGCACGCTGCCGCGGAAGCCCAGCAGCAGGTCTTCCAGCCAGCGGATCGCTTCCACATCGAGGTGGTTGGTGGGCTCGTCCAGCAGCAGGATGTCGGGCTCGACCACCAGCGCCTGCGCCAGCGCCACGCGTTTCTGCAGGCCACCGGACAGTGCCTCGACGCGCGTGTGCGAATCCAGCCCCAGGCGCGCCAGCGTGGTTTCCACGCGGGTGCGCAGCTGCCAGGCGCCGGCGGCGTCGAGCTCGGACTGCAGCCGGTGCAATTCGGCCAGCGCGGCTTCGTCGTCGTGGTTCTCGGCGACGCGGTCGGCGGCGGCCTCGTAGCGCACCAGCAAGTCGTGCGCATCGCCCATGCCCTGCGAGACCGCGTCGAACACGGTGATGCCCGCCTCGAACTGCGGCTCCTGCGGCACGTAGGCGCTGGTCACGCCGCTCTGGCGCGCGATCAGCCCGTCGTCGGGCGCCGACAGCCCCGCCACGATCTTCAGCAGCGAGGACTTGCCCGAACCGTTGCGCCCGATCAAACCCACGCGCTCGCCGGCCTCCAGCGAAAAGTCGGTGTGATCGAGCAGGGCCACGTGCCCGAAGGCAAGCTGGGCGTCGGTAATGGAAAACAGGGCCATGGGAAAAAGACGAGACGACGAGGGAAAGGAGGGACGGCCTGGCAGCCAGGGCTGGCGTGGCACGGCAGCCCGCATTGTAGACGACCGGGGCCGGGCCAAGGCTGGCCCCAAAAAAGAAGGGCCCGCGCACTGCGGGCCCAAGAGTCTCTCCTCGGTGCCCTGCTCGCAAGGCACGAAGCCAGCATAACAACGCCCCCCTGCCCGCTCCAGTCGGAAAAGTCCGTAAGGGAAAGCCCCGTCAACCGCGATTTCTGGACGCCGCCGCGGCAAATTGGTACGACCAAGGCACTCATGCGAAGATGTCGGCCGTGCCAATGGCCTGCTGCCACCTTCATGACCACCGCTTCGCTGAAATTGTCCGACCTGTCCGTGTCCGCGCTGGTCGCCGGGCTGGTCGCCACGCTCACCGGCTATACCAGTTCGCTGGTGCTGATGATCCAGGCCGGCCACGCCGCCCACCTGACCGATGCCCAGATTTCGTCCTGGATCTGGGCGCTGTCGATGGGAATGGGGATCACCACCATCAGCCTGTCGCTGGCGCTGCGCGTGCCGATCGTGGTGGCCTGGTCCACGCCCGGCGCGGCGCTGCTGATCGCCAGCCTGCCCGGCGTGCCCTACGCGGAAGCCATCGGCGCCTTCCTGCTGGCCGGGCTGATGATGGCCGCGGCCGGCATGACCGGGTGGTTCGACAAGCTGATGCGCGCCCTGCCCGCCAGCATCGCGTCAGCCCTGCTCGCCGGCATCCTGTTCCGCATCAGCGTGGATGTGTTCGTGCAGGCGCAGCACCAGACCGTGCTGCTGCTGGCGATGTTCGCCGCCTACCTGCTCGGGCGGCGCCTGTGGCCGGCCTATGCGGTGCCAGGGGTGCTGCTGACCGGGGCGGTGGTCGCCGGCGTGCTCGGCCAGCTCGATTTCTCGGGCGTGCGGCTGGCGTTGGCGGTGCCGGTGTGGACCACGCCGGCATTCTCGCTGTCAGCCTTGGTCAGCATGGCGGTTCCGCTGTTCATCGTGGCGCTGGCCTCGCAGAACATCCCCGGGCTGGCCGTGCTGCAAGCCGACGGCTACCACGTGCCGGCCTCGCGCCTGATCTCGATCACCGGCCTGACCTCGGCCGTGCTGGCGCCGTTCGGCTCGCACGGCGTCAACCTGGCGGCGATCACCGCCGCCATCTGCACCGGCCCGCAGGCCGACCCCGACCGCAACCGCCGCTATACCGCGGCCGTGGTCTGCGGCGTGGGCTACCTGGTCGCGGGCACGCTGGCGGCCAGCATCGCGGCGCTGTTTGCGGCCTTTCCGCAAGCGCTGGTGGTGGGCGTGACCGCGTTCGCGCTGATGGGCTCGATCGCCAACGGCCTGACCGTGGCCATGCAAATCCCGGCCGAGCGCGAAGCCGCGCTGCTGACCTTCATGATCACGGCGTCCGGCATGACCCTGGCGGGTGTCGGCTCCGCGTTCTGGGGCGTGGTGGGCGGCATGCTGGCGTTCCACGTGCTGCGCCGGCGCGCCGCCTGAGCATCGCCGCTAGAGCATCAGGAAAGCCACGTCCGCGTAGCCGATATCGTCGGACGACACGCCCCTGCGGCGCTGGAACAAGACATGCTGCAGCACGCGGTCGCGATGGGCCGCGAAGGTTTCCGGATCCAGGTTCAACGCCGCGCGCGCGTAGTGCTCGGCCATCAGCTTGTAGACGCGATGACGCACCTGCAGCATCTCGTTCGCCGCCTGGAGCCGGCTCATTTCCCCCACATGGTCTTCGTCCAGCTGACGCATGCTGACCACCACCCGGGCATGCATGCCCCGGTAGCGATCGACCTCCGCATGGGCCTTGCGCAACTCTTCGCGCAGCGACCGCACCTCCTGCAACAGCTTCAGGTTGTGCTGCACGCCGCGTTGGATGCGCGAAGCCTCTTCCAGTGCTTGGTCCGCCGCGGCGATGGTGTCCTGCCACGGATTCGCGTCCGGCGCGGGCCCCCCGTCCCCCGGCTGCGAAGACGTCCCGGCGGACGTGCCGTCGATGCCATTGTGATGCATACCGCTCCCCTTACCCATGCCCGCCGCCGGCATCGTGGGGTTCGTGCCGGCTTGGTCGGGCCAACTACCGCGACTGCCCTGTAGGACTTGTGCCGCGGGCCGGCCATGCGCCCGCTTGTTCACTTCGTTATAGCCACATTCAATCCTCCATCACCGCTTTGCACAACCACCGCAACGGAGGGACGCGGCTTTGGCGCAACATGCGGGAGCGCTAAGATGCCGGCTTCGGCCCGTTTCGGCCCACCCACTTGTACGCTCCCATGAACGGATACCTGCTCCTCGCCCTCGCCATCGTCGCCGAAGTCATCGCCACCAGCAGCCTGAAGGCGTCGCAGGGCTTTACGCGGCTGGTCCCCAGCGTGCTGGTCGTGACCGGCTATGTGGCGGCGTTCTATTTGCTGATGCTGGTGATGCGGACAGTGCCGGTGGGAATTGCCTATGCGATCTGGAGCGGGGCCGGGATCGTACTGGTATCGCTGATCGCGGTGGTGCTGTACCGGCAGGTGCCGGACCTGGCGGCTTGCGCTGGGATTGGTCTGATTATTGCCGGCGTCGCCGTCATTCAGCTGTTTTCGAAAACTAGCGCGCATTGATCGTAGGTATGCTCGGCAGTGGATGACCCCTCATCCACTCTTGCCGCAGTCCCATTTTGGGACTGGCATTGCCCACATGCGAATCATAGCGAAGAGGTCTTTGCTGCAATTCAGCAAGTTCCACCCCGAAGCCAGGCAACCGCTGCTTGCCTGGCATGAAGAAGCCCGCTGCGCGGCCTGGACCGCGCCCAGGGACATCAAGGCACGCTACGCCAGTGCCAGCTTCGTCGGCAGCAACCGCGTGGTCTTCAATCTCGGCGGGAACAAGTACCGGCTTATCGTCGCTGTCGCATACCGGTTGGGGGTCGTCTGCGTGAAGTTCATCGGCACCCATCTCGACTATGACCGCATAGACGCCGCCACCGCGGAAATGGAGTGATCACCATGGATATCCGCCCCCTGCACACTGAAGCCGACTACCAGGAAGCGCTGGCCGCGGTATCCGCCCTGGTCGACGCAGACCCTGTGCCCGACACGCCTGAGGGCGACAAGCTGGAAATCCTCTCCATGCTGGTGGAACGGTATGAAGCCGGGCACTTTCCGATGGATCTGCCGGATCCGATCGCCGCGATCCGCTTTCGCATGGAACAAGCTGGCCTCACGCCACGCGACATGCAACCGTACCTGGGTAACCTCAACCGCGTATATGAAGTGCTCAATGGCAAGCGCGCGCTGAGTCTGGCCATGATCCGGCGGCTGCACCGTGACCTGAAGATTCCCGCGAACGTGCTGATCGCCGAACGCAGTGCGGCATGAGCACTTGCGCAGCGACTGGCGCGCGTGCTAGCCAAAGCGCGCATCGATCTGCTTCCTGGCCCAGTCCGAGGCATGCTGCCATGCCTCGCCTTCGCTGAAGAACTGGCCCGGAACAAGATGGTGATCGAAGACCTTGAGTGGCGCGCCATCCGCCGCTTTCGCGCAGATGGTCACCTCACCTTGCCAGGGGCCGCCAACGCCAAGGGACGTTGCCGATGCTTCATACCAGTGGTCGCGGTAATACGTGAACCCTTGGAGATCCATGTCTTTCTCCACTAGTGGCATTCAGGAAGTGTCAGTCGTTGGCGTCGCCTGAAGTGGCCTGGTCAATCTCCCGTTTCGCGCACGCATAGGCGTTATCGATCGCGACCGATTCCGTGGGAGCAAGCGCCCCGGTGTTGTGCCGGTGTCCGTGACCGCGGATGCCATATGACCAGTCCCACTGGCCGCCCGAGTCCTTTTTGGCCTGGATTGAGATCTCTCGGCCTTTGTATTTCAGTTCCATGGCGTGCGCTCCGGAGTTTGGAGGATCGTAGCATGAAGCACCTGTCAATCCAGGCCCTCGACGGCGAGGCTGGCGCCATCTTCTTGGGCTGAAATTCCGGGGGAATACCTAGATTGAGTTGGGGAGAGGGCACAGCTGGGAACCACAGGGTACGGACTGTGGACTGGTCCCGCCGACAGGACTCATAAATCTGCCGGAAACCATTTATTGGCGCTGGATTATAGGATTGTGATATTTGCAGTGCCCCTTACGGTGCCCCGAAAATAATTTGCTGCCCGATTTGGCGGTTGGGTACACTGTATATCCATACAGTACTTACCCGGACCACCATGGACGTCATCCGAGCAGCCGAGGCCGCCATCCGCGAAGCGGCACCCACCATCGTAACCCGCCACCGTGGCGCCGGGCATCTGACCTGGCGCCTGCTGCACCAGATCGAGGACGAGGTTGTCGCCGCCGTTGAGGCAACGCGGAAGGTGGACCCGGGCATCCTGCGCATGATGCGCGCCTCTCCCCTGATGGGATATCGGAAAACCGACGAGGTCGCCGATTTCAGCAAGGCCGGCGCGGTAGCAGTGACCTTCAGCATTATCTGGGAGGCCTGGAAACATGTGCACTGAGCCGCAGGCAGCAAGCGTATTTCTCGAGGCGCGGTTTTTCGCGGACGACCAGGTCGAAGAGCGGCTGCACTGCGAGCGCGTCACAGAAACGCAGGACGGGATCGTTGTTCACGGACTCGACCCGCGCCACGTGCGCGCGCTGCGCTGGACGCCCGACTACCTCTCGTTCGATGCCGGCGGACAAGTGCGCCGGCACCAGGTCGGCCGGTGGATCGAACTCGGGCCAAACACGGTGAAATTCGCGCGCCGATAGCAGCGATGCTGGGACAAAAATCTTTGTGACCCGGGAGAATCTGAAGAATATCCGGCCGCCGGGAACAAAATCCGCTGGATTGCGCAGATTCCGCCCGCCAAGCCACTGCCCCTTTTCCGTACAGGCAGCCATGGAAGCGTCGGACTACTCCATCCCCGAGAACTGGGATCGCAACTACATCCTGGACGAAGCAGGCAACCCTGTCCGCGTCTTCGACTTCGGTGTGAAGGTCGACTGGCAGGTAACGATCGGCAAGCAGTACGAACTGTACGACAGGCTTCCTGACTACGGCGTCGAGGTCTGGACGTACTTCTCCGGCTGGGCCAGCCTGCGGGACGACAAGCCGCCTATGTTCTGCACCACGATCAGCGGCAGCATGTCCAAGACGTTCTACTCCCTGACTTGGGAGGAGGCAGAGGACAAGCACCGTCGAGTGCTAGCAAAGATCAGGCTGACGCTGCCACGACGGGATTAGACCCTCTGGGCCGATCGAATACTGGCTGGGCGCCCTGGCAGCCGAATTCCTGTCCCTTGGCCAGCCGCCCCGATTCCAGGACACGACCATCCTTAGGGTCAATCCGATAGTACAAAGGCGAAACACGTGAAGGCCGGCTCTCTACTACGGCTCCCGGTGGAGCTGAACATACGCTCTGGATCACAGCCTCGCCATCCCAGACGGTGCCCCACGCACCTTGCCGCGCGGGCAAGAACCAGACATCGGCGGCCGGCACAAGGCTCGGATCGACCAGAGCTACCGCACCACCGAGTTCCCAGTAGGCACCGAACACCTCGCCGTTTGGATCTCCCTCGATCTGCACAACGACAGAGACGTCCTTCGCCGACTCGCGCAAGTAGGCTCGATCGACAATGGATACGATGCTGTCCAGCACCCTCTTCGACTGTTCTTTGGCGGTGGTCCACGCGCTCACCCGCGCAACAAATCCCGAAAATAGGAGGACCAGGACAATGCCGATAAGGAGAGGAACCGCATAGGCGATTCGTGAAACTCTGGTCTTGTGGCTGAGCAGGTCTGCCGACGCCGCAGCCAGGATGCCGATCAGGACTGCAAAGTAGAACCCCGGAGCGGCCATGGTCCTCGACATCACACCCGTGCCGGATAGCCCGTAGCCAGCCGCGCCATGGATTACGGCCGTGAAGATAACGCCCAGTCCGAGGGCTGCCACCACCAGCGCCAACCTCACAACAGACACCGCCTTGATCACCAGGAGGAGCACGACAAGCGCCAGCAGCGTCAGGTAGAAGATCTTGGCGGGCACTGGAGCGATCGCCGGGGACACGAAGTCATCGAACCGGGTTACGTTGTTCAGGATGAGCGAGAAATTGATCGAGATCGCCTTGGAGTGCCCTGGCACCATCAAGGGCACAAGGGCCCTCTGATAGATCACCGCCAAACCGAGCGGCACTATGTACCAAAGCGCTGCGCGGATGGTTGAGGCAACCTGAGAGACGCGGAGGCCCTTTGAAATGAGCAGCAGAGGGACAAACGTGAACCAGTACGCCTCATAGGAGAGGAACCCGCACAAAACCAGAACTGAGCCCACGCATTTTCTTCCGGCGCTCTCACCCTCCTCGATGATCAGATAGCCCACCCCGAACAAGATGAAGCCCCAAAGCGTGAGAACTCCAGTCGACCAGGCGAAGACAGCGAGCATCCACGGCGAGAAGAACAGCACCGCGGCACCACAGACACCACCGAGCTGAGAGGCCCGCGCGCCATACCCCATTCGACCAGCCGTGTAAGCGATGAGCCTGTATGAGACGGCCGCGCTCGCCAGCACGGTGCCGGACGAAATGACCTGCCAGTACGTTGGAGACCCGTTAGCCAGCAGATTTAGCGCCCAGGCAATGAGCGCGTAGACCGGCCTGGCATACCAATTAACCTTCAGGTACTCAACAAGAGTCGCTGGGAGGTAAATTGTGTTGGATAGGTAGATCCAGTCGTCCGAGTAGAAACCGAGCTTCGATGTTCTCCACCATGAGGTGATGGCGAAGATAAATCCCAGCAGAACAAAGGCACCCGCCTTTGCCCTATAGCCAGATGCGCCCCAGACTTCCCCTGCAGTGTTATTCATTTTTTGATCACGACCGACGAACAAAGACTATCCAGCGTGACAAGGGATACATCAATCCCACATACGTGCCAGAAGCAAGCATCTGAGATAGATATTTCCCAACATCCAACTGATTCACACACACGTACAGCACCAGCAGGTTCACGCAGTAGCTCACAGCGAAGGCGGCGATATATCTCCACCCCTGCGCAAACAAATCGCCATCACTGTAGAAAATGAAACGGCGAGCCAAGAAGAACCCCGCACATAGTCCCGCCAAGTAGCCGAATACATTCGAGCTGAACGGCCCAACGCCACAGGCCATCAGTCCGAAGATGACGGCAAATCCAATAAGCGTGTTTACGACGCCGCCCCCGAGGTATTTGACGAGGGTGGCGAATTCACTTTTCCAGTCGAACATAGTACTGGGCGCCCAGGGGAAGCCAACTCAGGTGTCGTTCAATGAAGCGAAGTGCTCGCAGCTGGCGTGGAAAGAAAAGCGTGTAGCCCTCTTCAACCACTTGCATTCCCGCAGCACGCGATAACAGCTTCATCTCCTTTTTTCGGATCATCTCCGCGTCCACATCAAACGGGCAACGCTCAAAGACCCATCGTGTCGCGGGATTAATCGGATTGTGCTCGAAGACAATCACCTCACCGCCCTCCGCCATTACGCCCTTGCATTTCAGAAGCTCCGTGAGCAGAACCGACGGCGGAATATGATGGAACACATTCGCGGCAAATATCAGATCAAAGCGCATATCTGCCAGCGATCCCCAATCGGAATACAGTGCGGCACCTGGCTGCCTCACCTTGGCTACGCGCAGCGACTCGGAAGATAGATCAAATCCAGCAAGGGCGGCGCCCGGGAAGTATTTGGCCAGGTACGGCAGACTGCGGCCGGCGCCACATCCGAAATCGAGAATGCGCGAGACCTTCTTGCCAGCAGTCAGTTGGGCGGCCAGAGCGATTTTGTACTCGGCAAAGTAGGCATCCTCGTCCATCCCCAGAGGGATCGATTCGGACAGGACCTCATCGTATTTCTTGGCGAACTTGTCGAACTCTTGATCAGCCATGCCCAGCAGCCCTCTCTCCAGTTTTCTCTGCAACGACAAACTGGGGCTTTCGATTCAGCTTCAGGTAGGACCGGCCGAGATACTCGCCAATCATGCCGATGCACATCGTCTGCACGCCACCGATGAGCAGAAGGACCGAAATGATCGACGCCCAACCGACCGCGATGTCTGGATGCCGGATCTTTAGGACGACGACGACAGCGATCATGGCCAGGCTCAGGACGGCCAGCCCCATGCCGAGCAGAGACGCCAGCCGCAGGGGGAGAATCGAGAAGCTCGTCGCCATTTTGAGCCAGAGCGAAACCGAGCGCCGGAGGTTGTAGTTGCCCCGTCCTTCGTGCCTCTCCTGGTGCTCGATGTCGACGCTGGTGATGGAACGCGTCACGTCGAGAATGAGGCCGTCCACATAGGCATATGGACCGTCATACTTGACGATCTCGTCGACGACCTCTCGCCGCATCGCCTTGAATGACGACAGATAGAGCCCGCGAGGCTTCTCCAGCAGGACCGTTGCCACCTTGTCGTTGAAGTTGCTTCCCAGCTTCTTCCATGCCTCATGCCGGCGATTCAGATAGCGTGTATAGCAAACGTCGAAACCCGATTTCAGCGCATCCAGCATGTCGCCGATTGCCTCGGGAGGATGCTGCAAATCATCGTCCATGACGACGACAAACTTCCCCGAGACGTTATTCAGGCCGGCCATCGTGGCATTGTGCTGACCGAAGTTTCGCCGGAGGTTTATGCCCTTCACAAATCTGTGCTTTTGCGCGAGGTCCTTAATCGCCACCCAGCTTTGATCCGGACTACAGTCGTTCACCAGTATCAACTCAAAGCTATCGGATAAACCAAGGCTCTGGGCCGCGACGCTGACCGCTTCCACCAGCTTGGGTAGAATCCTCTCGCTACGGTAGACGGGCACGACAATCGAAAGCTCCACGGCCGAACTTGGCGAGGATGGCGTCATATACTCTGGCTCTTGAAAATAGTTGTTCTTCCCGGAGTTGCCGCCTTGATGCTTTCGGAGGCGTCTGGAGGCGGCAGGCAGGCGCCATTCTATACTCCGTGCGACCCCGGCTTCAGATTCGGCTGGGCCATGCCTCCACCGTCTTCCTGTGCTTGGCGGCACATTCCCCGAGCACCCCAGCACCTCCCGCATCACCCACTGCTGCCAGGCGGCAGAATTTCCATTGCGCGCGGTCTACTCTCGCGGCGTGATCAGGGATTCGTAACTCCGCTCGCAGGCTTGCCCTGCGACCCGGGCGGCGTCGGCGTATTCAGCCAGAATTCCCGCGCGGCGGTCAGCCCTTTCGAGCACGTCGGCAAGCATTCCGAGGGGATCGCCGGCTGCTGCGCTTCCGCCGGCAACGGGGGGATTCTGGCCGGCTCTGGCTGCGGCAAGTAGCTCGTTGACACGCTTCCGCAGGCCGTCAGCAGCAGCGCCAGCATCCCGAGCATCAGCTCGAGCGGTGTCTGCATCCTTCTTCGCAGCATTGGCAATCTCCGTCTGTGCCGCGGTGCGGCGTTGTTCCTCAAGGCGTGCGTTGTCGGCAGCCTTAATCTGCATCCGGGCGGCATCCAGCGCAGCCGCAGTTGCCTTGGCCTGATAGGCCGCCTTGTCGTGGCTGTACTGCTGCCACCGGCCGCCGCCGTACACAAGCGCAAGCGCCACGATCGCCGCCAGCCATACACGCGGATCGAGCAGTGTCATGCCATCCCTCGCTTCACCAGGTGACGCAGCTCGAGGCGCCAGATGCCCCACAGCACGCCGAGGGCGACAGCGAGGCTCAGGCCGATCTCGGGCTCGCTGTGGCAGGCCCAGGGGCTGACCATGTTGCCGAGCGCGGCGAAGTTGACCAGCAACAGCACGATGGCGCCGCCAATCCGGTTGGGTACTTTCTGCGTAAGCACGGCCCAGATCGAGCCGCCCCAGATGATGGCGTTCGCCACTAGGTTGATCGTCATCAGCATGGGTCAGCTCCCCAGGGTTTTCCTGCGCAGCGCGGCGAAGATCTCTGGGATCTGCTGCATCCCGTTGTTCACGATGGCCAGGCCGAACACCGCCGCCGCGGCAACTGCGAGCATGTGCGTGTAGCTGCCGGCCACCAGGCCGAACCGCTCCACCGCAAAGCCGCCGACAAGGCAGCCGATACCCAGACTCCCGATGAACGAGAGCAGGCGCTGCCACCAATTCCCCGGAATGAACCTCAAGGCGATCGCCGAGCCCAGCGCAGCTGCGCCGCCAACTTTCGCTACCACCACGACTTCATCGCTCATTGTCAGACCCCGTTATCAACCCCGCCGTGCAGCAGGTACTGTGCCCTGAGGGCTTCGAATTTGTGTTCGCGCTGGCCGTAGCCAGCACCTGGCAGGCTGGCCCATTCCTTCCGGCACTTCGTGATTGCATCGGCCAGCCGGCCGGCTTGGATGTCGGGAAGCGCGCCGCGGCGGGTGATCAGGTAGACGGCGACCTTGTCCTGTGCGGCGGGGCTGAAGTCCGTCGCGCCACACGCACGACTGGCCCAGTCCCACGTGTCCGTATTGATTCGCCCGGGGATGGCCGCCATGATCTGGTACCGACCTGCGGCGTCGCTCCAGCCCCACCTGGTCATGACTGGAATGCGCGGGTGCTTGTCGTAGCTCTGGAACAGCGTGCGGCCGACGTTGACGTTGTAGCCGTTGTCGCTGCCAGGCACTCTCGATGTGCCCTCGCTGTAGGCAAGCATATCCAGGAACGCGGCCATATTCTGGCTGCCGGGTAGCACTGCTGCGTCGGTGAATGGCATAGCGCCCTTCCAGAAATGAAAAAACCCGCACGAGCGGGCAAATGAAAAGCCGCCCGTAGGCGGCTTGGATCGATTTGTGTGCTGCTTAGCGGCTTTGCAATGGCCGGCGAGCCATCATGTTCAACGAGAAATATTCGCCGAAAGTTGCATTTGCCACGGACGCGTCAATTGTTCCCGGCACGAAATGCGGTTCGTGCGGATATTCCTCGCACTTCTCGAAACCGCACTGTTCCAGCAGGTATCGCAGCCAGTTCGCGTTGAAACCCGTCTTGTGGAAGTCATACGGCGTTGACTGCCCGCCGTAGATCAGGCCAATCCACGGTGTGTTTCCTGGCTTCTGGAAGTGTTCCCAGTTATTACTGTAGATCTTCACTATGCGATCTAGGTCAGGCACCGAAATACGCAGGATCCCGCCTGGCTGCAACACTTCAAACCACCGCTTCAGCAGTGGCGCAACTTCGTCATGCGCGAAATGCTCCAGCACGTGACAGGCATAGATTTCCTGCGCACTCTGGTCTGGGAAGCGCTTCAGCGTGCGAATATCATCAATGGCATCCGCTGCGATCGTCTCCAGCGCGTCGACGTTGCAAAAACCGGCCAGCTTGATATTCCCGCACCCAAGATGCAACCTGTACGGCGCTGAGAACTCATGGAACCGATCCTGAAACTTCGGCTGACCCGCGTCTTCGGTAATAAGGCGCAGACGCTTTAGTGTGCCACGTATCGCGTTCCGCTGCTCTACAGTGGTGATGCGTTTGACGAATACCCTCATGATTCCCCTCTTTTCCTTGATTTTCTGGGAAAACGAGTATAGCAAAGCCCCCCTCGGTGTGATCAAGCAGGCTGATCAGGCCACGCCACCGGTGTAACGGCCAGATCCAGCCTACTGAGGGCGATGCGATACCTCTTCCAGGCCAGCAGTTGCACTTCCTCCGCTGCCGTCGCCTCGCCAATGTCGACCGCATCCTGTAACGGCGCGATTCGAATGGTTGCAAGCTGAAGAAGTACGTCGCGAGCATTCTGCAGCTCATCGAACGTCGGAGGTAGTTTCTCCCGGGACACGGGAATTCCATTCTCGTCAGGGACGATCCGCAAGCCATCCCGGCTTTGCGCGATCTGCAATGCCTCGTATTGCTCGCCAGTGACATCCACTAGGTCTGCAGGCAGATCGGGATATTCATCCAGCGAGTCTGCAGGGTAAAAGCCGTTTGTTGTGGCTGAGAATTTCCAGTCCATTTTCACCATCCAATCACGATTGCAGAAATTTGCGACGCTCCGGCGCTGCCGTTGTTAAACAACGTCGCGCCGGTCAGGGTGGGAGAACCGATGCCTCCGGCCGCAGCCCCACTGATACCACCTGAGTTGTTGAAGCAGGCTACGCCGCCGAGATATGCATTAGGGAATGCGAGCGGGTATGTCCAACTCGATCCACCACCCGCCGGCACAGCAGCAACAGATCCCCACTGGATGATCAGCGTCCGCTTGTTGCCACCCGCGATAACCGGAATCTTGACGCACCCATTTCCGGTCAGCGAGGCGAAGAATTCATTGAGATTTACCGCGTGACCACCAAGCGTAGGCGCAGCCACCGAGAACACCTGAGATACGAGACCAGCTAGAGCCGCGTAACGCGCGTCGCCAGCCCCAAGGCTCAGCGCGTGGTTGCTCTGCGTTGGCGCACCAACTTGTAGCGGCGCGCCATAGCAGTGCAGCAGCACCGCAATCGGATTTCCGCTGTTGATTCCAGGAATCGTCGCCTTGACGAGCGTCGCCACGCAGTTGGCGCGCAGCTCACCGCCCTGCAGCGCTGAGAGATTCAGCCCGTAGATCGGAATAGCCGTCAGCCCGTCAGGCGAATAAGTGGAGGCGCCAGTGTTCGCGTTCGCGATCTTCACGCGCTGCACGACCCCGTCGACCCACGTCCCAGCCACCAGCGAGGGCGCGTTCGTCGCCGTGTAGGCATTCGCTGCGCCGGTGTCGTTCAACGTGATGAGCGTCTTGTTGGCCGCCCGGATGCCCGCCAGCAGGTTCGCCACCAGTGCGCCGGCCGTGCCGTCATCGACCGCGTCCTGACCAGACTGGTCCGAGATGAACTGGCCGAGCACAGCCGCCATGATGCTGGACTGGCGCCACGCCTTGTTGAGCTGGGCCGACTGCGCGACGCCAGACGTGAAGCCGCTCAGTCGCTGCGCCAGCGCGGCCCACGCAGCTTGAGTCACGACGTTGGCGCCAGCGCCGCCGCCGAACACGAGAAAATCATTCGACATGGAAGTTCCTTACAGGGATGTTCCCCAGGCTCCGACATCGAAGCCTGCGATGAGACTGTTCAGGACGTCGAAGCCAAATATGGGCTCGCCGTCCACAGACGTGACGATGGTGTAGTTGACCCGCACCCCTTCCGGCTTCAACGGGATGTATCCACCAGCAAGCAAGGCCAGGAAGACGGCTGGCGGGATGCCCCCGGCAATGCCGATGGTCATCGACATGTCCTGGTTGTCCTGGATGAAGACGAACGTGCCGCCGCCGAAGATCGAATCGAGGATGGCCTTCGACGATTCGAGCGTGCCGTCCCAGTGGTTCGCACCGATCTTGGCCCGGATCACCAGGCGGTAGGTGTCATCGTCTAGCAACGTCAGGCCGGTGTCGGGGTCGAACGGCCCCTTCCAGCTACCTTGATCGAAGCCAAGGCCGGCCGTGTCGAAAGAGAAGTAGACGCCGGTCAGCGGCGTCGCCACGCGGCGTGAGATGCCCACCCATCGTCCGACATCGTCGAGCTGCACACCCACCGCTTGGTCCAGATCGAACTTATTGGGCATGCTGCCCAGCAGGTTCATCAGGTCAACCATCGGCTGGGCCAGCGCCGCGACAACGCCCATGAACTTGGGCCGCTGGTTGTGCTCGGACGTGACCAGCCCGGTGTAGTCGATCAGCTCTGCCATATCAGGTCACGTTGAGGGTGATGCTGGCCGGCGTGCAGGACGCCGCCTGGTTGAAGGCCAAGGCCACGTCAGGCGATCCGGCGCCGCCCGGGCCACTCAGGGTCAAGCCGGTCAGCTTGAACGTGACGCCGCCGCCCACGCTGTTCGCCGAGGTGATAGCGTCCGCCCATTCCACGCTCCCGGACAGGCCGCCACCGATGGCCACGCCGTTGACGTAGTCGGAAATCGCCTGCTTGATCGCGTCGCCGGTCTGGGTGGTGTAGCCGGCCAGCGCCTTCACGTTCACCGCGGCCGTGATCGCCGCGTTGGACGGCCGGAAGAACCGGATGGTGATGGGCCGGCCATAGACGTCCGTGACCACGATTGCTGTGGTTCCGTACGTGCCAGCACCCGGCGTCTTCTTCGCCGCGATGGCGCTGGCGATCGCAGTCGCGTCACCGCCCTCCACCACCATCGAGATCGAGTGCGCAGGGATGCCGTTCGCGTCAGTGGCGTCTGTGTCGTTCTCGTAGGCGACGTAGCGCGTAACGCCCGCGATGCTCGCCACGGCGCCGATGATGCCGTCCAGCACCGTCAGCGACGGCAAAGCGGTCGAGATCGTCTGCCGCTGGCGCAGCGCGGCGTCGGACTCCACCGGCGCGCCCACCGCCGCGGCTGCAGGGTTCGTGACCGTCTGCCAGCCGAGCGTCGGCGTGCCGATCTGGGTGATCGTACCGGCTGGCGCCGCGACCGCCCCGATGGTCAGGCAAGTCGCCGTCACCGTGATCTGGCCGGCGGGCGGGATCGTCACCGTCGCCGGTAGCGCCCACTTCAAGCTGTTGGCGTCCTTTGCGATGCCGTTGGTGATGGTCGTGCCGGCCTGGCCGACCAGCAGTAGGTCGGCGGTCGAGTACGACGACACTTTGCGCCCGATGCCGTTGATCTTGACGTTGCTCGACAGGGCCGCGCGCTGCGCCGTGGCCGGGCTGAACGAGTTATAGATCGTGATGGCCGTAGCGTTGGCGTCATTGATCGCCGATGCGAAGACTGCCAGCAACTGACCGTCCTGGCTGTCGGCCTCCAGATACACGTCCGGCCCGTAGATGGCCCGGTACTGCGCCTTCAGGAATTCCAGGATCTCGGCATAGGTCGGCGCCGTGATGCCGGCAGCGTCGATGGTCGGTGCGGTCGTGGTGATGGCCATTAGAGCGTCGCCTGCACAGTGGTGGTGCCGTAGATGGTGTTGATCGTTGCCGTCACGCTGAGCGCCCGGTTCTCGGTATCGAGGGTGCTGGTGTAGGAAGCCAGCGACAGCACGCCCTGCGTGCCCAGGATGCGCTGCCGGATGGCAGCGTCATAGGTCCCGCTGGTGTACTTGCCCAGCACCTCGGTCGCCCACGGCGTGCCCTCGGTCTTGTCGAGGAACCATTCGCCGCGCAGCAGACGCAGGCGGGTCATCACGGCCTGGCCAACGGCGTCCGGGCTGTCCTTGTAGAAGTCGGCCTGCTGCCCGCCGAAGACGTAGTCGCCGTCAGCGTCGAGTTTTCGGTACCGCATGGGTGATCCTCAGTTGACCGTGCCGCTGTTGCCGCTTCCCGGCTGCACGCCGTTGTGGGTGTGGGTCTCGTCCACGCGCTTGCCATTCGCCGTGATCTGGCCGATCACATTCAGGATGCCGTTGAAAACGGCCGCCGCACCGCTGGCCGCACTGCCGACCATCCCGCCGACAAAAGTGAGCAGCCCGGTGATCGTCACGCCTGCCGAGAATGTCGACAGCGGCGCGACGACGTCGAAGCCTCCGGGCGCCACGATCCTCACCTTTTGGGTCGTCGGGTTCAGCTCGATGTACGTGGCACCGTTATCGGCCCGGAGTTGGGTCGCTGCCATGCTGACGCCGGCCAGCGCTCGCGGCTTGGACCGGAAACCCAGCAGCACGAACCCGTCCGACAGGTCGTGCATGCGCAGCTCGGCCTGTTCCTGGACGCCTCCCGACTGCCACCAGCCGTCGATGCACCGGCTGGCGAAGATCACCAGGCACTCGTCGCCTGGAGCAACCGGGAACGTCAGACTACAATTCCCGCCAGATGGGAACTGCACCGGGCAGTCGACAAGCAGCGGCAGGGCCACGCTCTCGATGGTGCCGTCGAGCCGGCGCACCGGGATCTTGATGGCCGGCTGCACCTGGCAGGTCATCGCCGCCGCGCTGAACGACTGGATGACACCCGGAAGCGCTGTCCAGATGCCCGCGCGCAGCCCGTCGAACGCCTCCCGAAGCGCTACCTCGGGATCGTCAACCCGTTCTCGTCTATCCATGGTGTTTGCTATGAAGAAGCTGGTACTAATCGCGACGCTGGCCGCGACTGCCACCGCGGCTCAAGCACAGGAAGCATTCGTGTATCCGCGCGGTCAGGTCACGGCTGAAACCATCCCGCGCGACGGCATGCTGTATTCGCTGAGCCTCACGGCAAAATGCGCACTGCCGATCGCCAATGCAGCGAACATGCGCCGCGCCGAGATCTTCAACCGGGCAAAGCCGGATGTCGGCTGCTGGGGCAAGACACTCCAGCCGGGCGGCGCCGAGGCGGTCATCATCGGTCCATACGGCAACGTCGAGACAGCGAGCCTACTGAACTTCCAACGGGTCAAGGTCCTTCCATCTGGGGATGGCAAGGTCTTGGGGCCGGCCCTGTCCATGGACGACTACATGACGAACGTCAGGAAATACCACCAGTCATTGCAACGCTAACCGTACTTCTTGATCACAAAGTCCGGGGGTACCGCTGCCTTGCTCTGGAAGCTATCCGGAAGCACTGTCACGTCCGCCGCCAGGCAGATCACATCCGTGTAGAAGTCGTTCCCCCGCGTGTCGCCGTAGTGCTCGGCAATCATCACGTAGTAAAAGCCATCGTCCTGCAGCTTTGCCTGCTCCTCGATCCGCTCGTTCTGGGCCTGCTGTCCGGTGTTCAGGCTGTACTCGTAGCGCTGCACGCTGGCGTTGTCGACCTTGATGAGCCGCCCAATCTTGACACTCGGGTTCAGCAGCATCTTGATCGTGATGCCGTTCTGCGTCTGCTCGGGCAGGCCGACCATGCCGGTCTCGGCCGTGACGACCGGGATGTCTCCCGGCATGTAGGACGTCTCCGGCACCATGACCGCCTTACTGTCCTGGATGCTCCAGACCGTCTGGCACGTCCTGGCCGTCCAGCGCATGAAGTCCCGGGCCATGCCGAACATCACCTTGCCGCGCGGCAGCGGGTTCTCTGGCAGCTTCGGCAGGTATCCCTGTGTCACCCCATATGGGTTCATCGCCGTGCAGGCCGCCGCCACGTGATCTGCCGGCGTCGATCCGGACGCCAGAGTGGTGTTGACCACGGCGAAGTTGTACGCCGAGTCGCCGTCGGCGGCGGTGATGTCCAGGTATGTGTCCGTCTGATTCTCACGCCCGCGGCGCACCTGCTTGATCGTGCCGTCGAAAATGATCCCGAAGTTGCCAGGGTAGCCGGCCTGCAGCACCAGGCGCGTGAACTCCTTCTGCGCCCGGCGCGCGGTGTCCGCCGACACGTTGTAGACCCGGACCCGGGCCGAGTTCGGCGTCTGCAGGTCGCCCCGCCGGACGTCGAACCGAAACCGCAGCTCTGACAGGTCCAGGGCGTCGCCGCTGTCCTGCCCGATGATCAGGGAGACCTTGCGGCCAAATTGCGGCGTGCTCATGCGTCCGTCACCCAGTAGAGATGCGAGCCGATGCCCAGGTCTTCATACGTTGGAACGTCGTCCGGATTGTCTGCCCCCTGCACCCACAGCCGGCCGGCGAAGCCCAGGTGCCGGTACTGCGCCAGCAGGTCCGTGCCGGTGACCAGCGGGATGCCGGTCACCAGCGGCGCGTTATTGGCATCGGCGATGTCCAGCACCCAACCGACGCCGCCAGCCTTCCGGTACTGGACCGTCAGACGATAGTCGACGCCGCCCAGCGTGATCGTGAAGCGCTGCGGCAGCGGCGACAGCGGGATCTCGAAGAAGTTGGGCATCACATGCTCGTCGGTGGTACTGACCCGCCCGGCGCCGGGGTGGCCGGCGTCGCGGCCTTGACGCCGGTGTTCTGGGTCTCAGCGGTGGCGGCTGGGTCGACCTGGTTCTCCCGCGGCGGCAGCGTCGTCACCTGCGTCTCAACAATGCGCAGTTGCTTCAGCGTGGCCGTCACCGATAGCGCGGCGCCGGTCTTCTGGTCCTTCAGCACGGCCAGGCCCTTGAAGAGCATGCTGTCGTACATCCGCAGCGACGTGACCACGTCGAACGGCTCGCGCAGCTCCTGCAGAGCCAGCAGCTGGGAATACACCGTGCTGATGTAATCAGCCGACGGCAGGCCACCGCCTGAGAAAATGGCCTGAGCCAGGCCCGCCAGCGCGCCAATGTCGGAATTGCTCCATCCGCACTTGATCACAACCTCCGGCTGGCGCTTGAAGGCGTGGTCGTTGATCTCCGCGCCCTTCTCCACCGGGTGCTCGGTAATCTGCAGCTCGTCCTGGTGGGCTTCCTCGATCAGTACAGGGATGGTGATGCTGCCGATGCTCTTCGGCACCAGGGTGATCATGTCCAGAATCACGACACCGCTCCTTGCATGTTGCGCACCAGGTCACCGTTCAGGCGTTCCTGTTCGTTTGCGGTCGCCCGCCCCGCCGCAACGGGATCCGACACCCCATGGATATGGATGTTGGTTTCCTGCTTCAGGTCGACAGCGGAGGTGCCGCGGCGTGCCGCTTCCATATCGGCCCGGGCCGGCCGCTCGTAGTACCGAGACACGATTTCGCCAGCCTGCTGGGCGTTCTGCGCCGCGCGCAACAGCTGGCCGGCCCGCCGCTCGGCGCCCTGCGTCAGCTCATAGTTCACGAACTGCAGCTGCTCCATCAGCGACGAATCGCGGATGTCCTTGCCGGCCCACTGGGCGAAGTTGGCCTGGCGATCCGGATGCCACTGCGCCACGCCGTACGCCCGCCCGCTGTCGCCAACGGCGCGCGGGTTCAGCTCGCTCTCATGCCGCAGGTTGGCGACGATGCCGGCCGCCTGGTCGTGCGTCCATCCCATGCGCTGGAAGAAGCCGACCGCATCGATAGCCGCGCGCCGGCCACCGGCTGGCTGCTGCCGCCCGCCAGGCTGGCCGGGCGCCTGCTGACCACCAGACTGCTGCCCGGCCGCCGCGCGCCGGCGTTCCAGTTCGGCATCCTCGCCCTCGTTCAGCTTGCCGCTGTGCAGCAGCAGCGCTGCGGCTCCGCCGGCCTTCGCCAGCCACGGCAGGAACCTGGATAACCAGCCCGCCGCTGCGCCTGCGCCAGCAGCCCCTGCCGCGCCACCGGCACCGGCGGCACCACCGGCAGCGGCAGCAGCCGCGTTGGCGGCGCCCAGGGCGCGCACTGCCGCGACCATCTTCCAGATACCGCCGATGATCTGGAACCCGCCCAGCACCTTGAACACGCCGACCAGCAGCAGGAGCTGCGTCGACCAGCCGTCAGTGGCCTTGTCCAGCTCGATGAACTTGTCCAAAACCCACTGCAGTGGCGGCCCCATGGCGGCGGCCGCAGCCAGGACCGCGCTGGCGATGCTCGCCACCCGGTCAGCGATGGCTGGCGAGTTCTCTTCGAACCACCGCTTGAAGCGGTCCAGCTGCGGGCCGATCTTCCGCAACAGCGCCCCCTCCAGGCGGATCGCGAAGTTCTCGAAGGTGGTGCCCAGATCGCGCAGGGCGATCATGAACTCATGCGCGTCCTCGGCAGCTTTGTCCAGCCCGTTGTTCCGGGACATGGACCGGTACTGCTGCATGAACTTGGCGAAGTCGCCATTGCGCATGGCCAGCAGCAGGTTCTCGTCGATGCCGAGCATCTGGCCGTACTGACTCGCCAGCCACGTCGGCTTCTGCGCCAGCTCCTTGCCGAGGTCGGCCAGGATATCGACTGTGTCGCGCAGCTCGCCGTTGGCGTTACGCGTCTGCACGCCGATGGTGGCCAGGTAGCCCTCGCCGGCCGGGTTGTTGCGCAGGAAGCGGGCCAGATTCTCGACCGTGCCGAACGCGGCCTCCGACGAGACGCCCAGGTTGCGCGCGGCGTATTCCAGCGCCTTCAGGCTGGTTGCCGCGGCGCCGGTGCGCTGGGAGATGAAGTACAGCCGTTCCAGCTTCGAGGCAAAGGCCGAGACGCCAGCTCCGATCGAAAGCGCGGCGCCCTGGATGGTGCTGACCAGCCGCACCACGCCCTTCGTGGCCTGGTCCACGCCGGTCGTGAAGTTCTTCAGGCCCTTCTCGTCGACCTTGAAGCCCAGCGCGACCAGGAATTCGCGGATGACGGTGCTATCGGCCATTCTTCTCTTCCAGCATGCGGCGGGCAGCCGCCAGGTTGTCGCCCCGGACGGCGATCGCGTCGTTCATCAAGGCGATGTCTTCCAGCCCGAGCGATCCGTCCAGCAGAGATTCGTACTTGCACCAGCCCTCGGCCACCGGCGCCAGCAGCCAGTCCTCGCCCCCCGGCAGGTACCTCAGCCAGCTGGTGTCTCCGCCGGCCCGCTCTGCTGGCTGGTAAGCAGGCCTTGAATAAAAGGCCCGAGGTTGGCGGTGATCACCTGTACGACCAGCGGCAGCGTCACGGAGAGGTCCATGTCTTCAAACATGGTTTCCTTCCCCGACCAGACCCTGGCCCAGCCAGTTGGCTGCTTGCGCTGGACAACCCCGAGGCAGGTTCCGAACACATACTCGGCGTCCTCGTCCTTCAGCGCGGCCAGGCCGTCGGCCAGCGGCTGCAGCGCTGCGGCCAGGCCTTCCAGATCCTCGTTCAGCGGCTTGCCGCTCGCGCGCACGCGCAGGAACACCGGGATCAGCGTGGGGACGATGGGCGCGATGCGGCGCGAGACGTGGAACTGCTGCATCGCGTTCAGCCGGCCCAGCGAGTAGCGGTTGCCCGCCAGATCGATTTCGTGAGCCATGGTCAGTAGGTCCCCAGCATTTCTTCGATCCGGCCGGCATCGAACACCCACTCGACCGTGCCGCCTTCGGTGGCGTAGGTCAGATCCGGCACCTTCTTGAAGGCGCACTGGATGCCCGTGGCGATGTCACCGGCCACCGATTGGCCAACGGTGATGATGTTCTTGCCCCACAGCCGGCTGTCGATCTTCTGGGCGTTGTAGAGCGCCATCAGCCGCGAGTTGATCGGCGCCGTCTTCAGGTAGCGCAAGGTGATCTGGCCCGAGCCATCGGCGCGCAGGCTGTGCATCACATTGCCATCCGAGCCGACGGTCATGGTGTTCTTGTCGTTGGCCGCAGCAATGGTGATGCCTTCCTCGGCCGTGGCCTCGCCGTAGCCCAGCGAGAATGCGCCGCCGGGCCCCACCAGCGACGCTTGCACATCGATGAACGAATACGTTCCAGACATGGTTTCCCCTATCAGCGGTTGACGTTGACCAGGATGTCAACGGAATGGATCGCGCCGGCTTCCTTGGCCGCCACCTGGAAGGACACCGACTTGCGGGCCTCGCGATCGCCCTGCGACTGCAGCGCGATCGGCGGCACGTAGACGTAGTAGCCCTTGGCCAGCGTGTCGCCCTGCTTCAGCGCGCCGAAACCGCCCGAGTTCCAGACGCCCGGGGCAAGATAGCCATTGGTCACGCCGGCCTGGCAGGCTCCCTCGATCGCCGTGGCAATGAGCGCATTGCCACCGTCGGTCTGCGGAATCTTAGTTGGGCTCTGGTAGAGCAGATTCCATGCGTCGGTCTGGATACGGTTCCGCAGCCAGATCGAGTTGTAGACCGAGTCGATGAAGATGCCGCTCGGCGTGACGCCGTATTGCACGATCGCCGTGTCGTTGTCGTACTCGACAAACACGTTGCAGCGCTTGCTCTCCAGCGTGTCGGCCTGGCTGCTGGACAGGGTCTCCGGCACGATGCCGGGCTCCTGCTTGTACATCAGCGTGATGGTGCTGTTGTTAGCGTTGAAGTCCGTCGTCAGCAGCCGGCCGAACACGGACGCCGCGGCGTACGGACTGCTGCTCGAGTACTGCACGAACGAGTACTTCAGGCCCAGCGCCTTGAACGTCGACGCCAGATCCGCCGTGCTGGTCGAGTCCAGCGCCTGCGGCTCTTGCGTGGTCGTGCCATAGATATGTCGCTGATCCGCCTCGATCAGGCTGGCCACCGCCGTGTGCTGCGCGTTGGTCACCCCACTGTCCGCGAACATCAGGCCAAGGAACTTGTTGGCGAAGCGGTCCAGGAACAGCGCCACCGCAGCGTCCGGCGCTTCGGCCACGATGCCATCGACAGGCGCCGAGGCCAGGCCGCTGGTCAGGCCCAGCATGGCCGAGATGTCGGTACCAGAGCCGGTCGGCGTGGCATAGCTCACCTTCGACGTGGCGCCGGTGGTGGGCGACGTGATCACGAACTGCGTTCCGTTCCACGCGCAGGTGGCGCCGGCAAGCGCCGTGGTGATGATGGTGGCCACGCCGTTCAGGTTGGTCACGCCAGAGAAGTCCAGCGCGGACAGCGTCTTCACCGTTGCGTCGATGGTCACCTTGAACGAGCCGGCGGTGACCGCCTTCCACACGGTGATGTCCTTCTGCGCGGCGGACAGCGCGGCACCGCGCAGCGAGCCAGACGTTGCCGTCTTTGCCCAGCGGCCGAGGTACAGCTGCGATGGCTGGGGCGTCTGCTGGAAGTACAGCAGCGCGGCCAGGTACTCGGGCGCCGTGGTGCCGAAGTCAGCGGCGACCGCGTCGATAGTGCCGTACGAGCGCATCCGCTCGCCGGTATCGATCACCGCCGAGGCGCCAAGGATCAGCGCCGTATTGAGGTTGGCGCCCTGGGCCGCCAGCGGCGACATATTGATGGTGACGTTGATCAGCCGCGAAACCGGCAATCCGTTGGACATGGTCATCCTCTACTGGTCGATGTTGGTGGTGCTCGCCATCGGCGGTACCTAGTCGGTTTCCGTGCTCACCTGAGCGGACAGAAGGTTGAGGACCGCATAGGTCCGGGTGATCTTGCGGCGCAGCAGCACGGTCAGGTCGTAGCGCCGCACCCACTGCTGGCTGACGAAGTCCGGCGCCGCGCGGATCTCGCCGGCGGACACGAAGGCCATGTCATTGATGCCGAGCTGCTCTCGGTTCTGCGGGATGGCCAGGCCGTCGGCCAGGCGCTGGGCGTAGCCCTTGGCCGCCGGGCCATAGAACGTGCACAGCAACTCGATGTCCTGGTGCCGCTGGTATTCATCGTGGCCGTCGCCCGCCGGGTCGTGCTGTATCGCCGGGCCGGCGTCGTTCGTCTGGACGGTGATGCCCAGCGCGCACCAGTTCACGGACGGTTCCGGCTGCTTGGGCACGGTCGGCTGCCAACGCGGGCGCACCAAGTTGCCGGGCAGGCCGGAGACGCCCGCCACCAGCTCCTGCAGCAGGTTGTCGAGCGCTTCGTCCTCGGCCGGCGGCGTCGCTACGGCTGGCGCCAGGTAGCCACCGGTCGAGCTGTTGTTCATGGGTTACCCCGAGAGAGATTTCAGGTCACAGGTGGCGCAGACGAAGCCGCGCCCGAAGTGGCTGTAGTCGTTGACGTTGACCACGGTGTAGGTCCGCCCCTGCCAGACGATCTCGTCCGCATCCTGGCCGGTGCTGCCGTCTGACAGCCGGAATGGCGTATGCAGCGTGATCGAGCCGATGATTCGGCTGCCGTCGGCGTTGCGGTGCAGGATGTCGCCCTTGTCGCTGGTCACTACCGCGGCGAACGGGCTTCCTGTCACGGTGTTGGTCGCTCGGCCGTTGTCGTCGACGGTCTGCGCCATCCGGTTGCACACCAGGCCGGTGTCCATGAAATCCGGATCGAGCAGAACGTCGGTGACGTCGAGTAGCGCCATGCCTATTTCCTCTTTCGGATCACATAGGTGATCGCGTTGCGCAGTTGGCCGGTGTCAATCAGCGGCACCGTGCCTGTCCGGCCGCGCCGGCGGCGGTTGGCCAGCGTGGAATCCTTCAGCTCTGGGCTGATGCCGCTGTTGATGCGCGCGCGCACAGAGTTCTGAGCGGTCAGACCAGCCGCGCCCATGCGGCGCTCGGCATTGCCAAGATCGCCGTCCAGTGCCGCTTCCGCGGCCTGCTGCAGCTTCGACGACACCTTCCCCTGCGCCTCGGCAACGCCGGGCACCAGGAAGGGTCGCGGGGGAATGTTATTGACCGGCGAGCCGGTCTCCTGGATGTAGCCGATGGCAGCATTGCCGATTGGCTCGTCGTCCTTGCGCTCGGGCGCGCTGTCGGGGATGCCGACCAGCACTTCCTTCTGCACCAGACCGTTGATCGACTGCAGGACTTCCTTCAGCCGGTCCACCTTCATGACGCCCATGGGAAGCTCCCGATGGGCGCTGCGCTACAGCTGGATGCCGCCGGCGCCCATCATCTTGGCGAGGGTCAGGTACCGCACGCCATACGACGTAAGGTTCCAGAACCCGCCATCGTCGATGGTCGCCGCGCCGGTGTCGTAGCTGGCGCTGACCTTGTCGACGGCCTTGGAAGAGAGCGGGCCGGTCATCTGGCCCGGGATGCCACCGACGCTGGCTGCCTGCTCGTCGCGCGCGCCCAGCACCAGGTGGTGGGCGGTGCAGAGCTCGATGCCCTGGTCGGTCAGGACGCCCCAGCGGCACTCGTTGACCAGCGACGCCGACACCGTCAGCCAGAAGCTGACCGAGGCGTCGGAATACTTCGCTGTGTCGGCGAACTCGGGAAAATCCTGTCGGAACTGGCTCGGTGTCATAGGCGGATGGGTGATGCCCCTTGCGAGGCATCATACCCCTCATTTCGGCGACTTCGCCGCCTTGGCCGCGTCTGCAGCTGCCTTGTCGGCGGCCTGCTCGCGCTCAGCCACTGCAGCCTCGCGCTTAGCCAGGTCGGCTTCGCGCTGGTCGGCGGCCTGCTCGCGCGAGGCGAGTGCCTTTTCGCGGTCGGCCAGCATGTCAGCCGCTTCCAGCAGCGCCTTTGCCTTGGCGTCCAGTTCGGCCAACCGTTCGGCAGCCTCGGCTTCCGCGTCGCTGCCAGCCGCCGGTTCCTCGCCGGTATGCGCCTTCACGAACCAGTGGGCAGCGATCGCGGCCGGAACGTCGTGGTTGCCCACTGCGAACTCGTGCTTCTCGCCATCGTGCTGCAGCGTAAAGGCCTTCTTGATGTAGATCTTTGGCATGTCGCTCTCCCGTCAGATGCCGTCGCGGTACCCGATCAGCTCGGGGTACACGACTTCGACCACGCCCAGGCGGCCAAAGTAGGTGGTGAGCTGGCGGATGTCGCGGTACTCCAGCGGCGTGCGCTGCAGCGGCACCAGCGGGAAGCGGACTTTGTCCTGTTCCTTGGTGTACGCAATCATGCGGTCGGCGCTCGCAGTACCCCGCTGGAACAGCCATTTGAGCGGCTGGATGTTCAGCGGGCGGCCGTTGATCGAGTTCGAGATCGTGTTCTGCTTCACGTACTCGAGCACGCTGATGTTGCCGGCGTCGCTGACCTTGCGGCTGACCAGGATCCCGAACTTGACCGGCGGCAGGCGCAGCTCCGACGGGCAGTACGCGAAGGCGGAGGCGGTCCAGACGCTCGTGAGCAGCTCATTGATGTCCGCGACGATCTGGTCAGCCGTTGCGGTGTTCCAGTTCCCCGTGAGGGCGTTCGACAGGTTGGTCACGGCGGCATTGTTCACCAGGCCGGTGACACCCAGCACGCTGTCGCCGATATACACCTGCTCGTCGACGTCCATGTTGTGCTTCAGCTGCATGCCGGTGAACTTCTGCTGATCCACCGGGCGACCCAGCTTCTGGGCGCTTTCCAGCTCGGGGATCGTCCAGCCGATCTGCATGCCCCACAGGGTCAGCGGATTGGCGGTCTTGCCGATGTCCAGCGCGATGCCAGCGATCGCCGAGGCGTCCTTGCCGATCCACGACTTGCCGTTCGGCGAAGCGCCGCCAGCTGCGGCAAAGCTGGAGTTGGTGAACGACGAAGTCTCGTCAGCGATCGAGACGTCCTCGCGCAGGTCGATGTCGCGCGACCAGGTCACCGAGGCCAACGGGCCGTGCAGCGTCTGGTCCAGGCGTTCCAGCTCGCCGACCAGGAACGCACCGGTGCTGTCGACCGTGCGGCTGTCGAAGGTCAGCATGTTGTCGCGCGTGCGGGCGCGGATGATCGCCGGGGCATTGACCATGGCGATCGCAGCCGCCGCAGCCATACGCGGAAGGATGATTTTGCTCATTCTGATTTGCCCCTTAGATGTTGTAGGCGATCTCGACGTTGCCGTTGGCGTCGCCCGCGTTCATGAACGTGGCGCCAACGACTGCGATGGTGTTGGCAGCGTCAGCAGCCGCTTCGATGCCGCCAATCGGCTTGCCAGCAGCGGCAGCGGCCACGCGGACATACACCTGGCCGCCGATGGCCGGCGTGCCGGCGTTGTTCTTGACGGTCATGTAGCCGCGGCGCATGACGTCCGCGACACCGGTGGTGGGCGGCGTGGCCGTGCCCAGCGGTTCCGAGCCGGCGCCGCCGGTGGTCGGGTACGGACGGACCAGCAGGCCGTAGACAGCCGTGGCTGCGTCGCCGCCGGCGATCGGCACGAACTTGCCGGCAGCGATCTTGCCGAACAGGCCGTAGCCCGGGAACGGCAGCGCCGAGTTCAGGATCTGCGCCTCGACGGTCGCCTGCGACTGGCGCGAGATATCCCCCGGAATGCCCGAGGCCATGCGATACAGGATTGCGTTGCCCATGTTCGGGACTCCTTAGTTGGCGGACCGGTCGGCCCAGTACTTGCGATTGGCGGCGTTGATGTCGGCCACGGTGCGGGCCTTGCCGAAGTCACGTGTCGGCGCGGCGCTGCGGCCGGTGCCGGCGTTGTTCTGGGCCTTGACCAGCTCGCTCGCGCCCATGAACGCGGCATTCACCAGGGCGGCGGGCAGCTTCTCGAAGTCAGCCGTCAGGCCGCCCAGGAACGGGCCAATGGCCTTCTTGCCAGCGTCGGTCTGGTAGGCCAGGTCCAGGGCCTTGCGCTGGCACTTGCACAGCGCGGCGGCGCGGTCCTTGGTCGCCATCTTGGCGTCCATGGTAGGCAGCTTGATGCCCGGGGCGAGGATCTCCGCGCGCGACGGGATGCTGGCCGCGGCGTCGCCGGTGTACAGGTCGACCTCGGACTGGTTCAGCTTGCCGGCGGTCTCGGGGTCGGTGAGGTCGCCGTCGTCGCCGGTCTTCTTCTTGTCCGGATCGTCTTCGTCCTCGTCGTCGGTCTTTTCCTTCTCCGAGTCCTTGGCTTTGCCCTTGCCCAGCGCGGCGATGGCGGCGTCCTGGGCGTCCATCCGCTTCAGGATCGTGCGCAGCACGGCGGAATCACCTGTCTTGCCTTCGTTTTCCTTGGCCTCGCGCGCCTCGCGCTCTTCCTCGGACTCCTCGTCGGTGGCCTTGGCCTCTTCGATGGCTTCCTCCATGGCGGCTTCGTCGCCAGCCTTGAAGGCCGTCATCAGGCGATCCCACACGGTGCGCTTGCCCTTCGGCTTGCTGTCTTTGGTCTTCATGTCTTCGGGTTCCTTATCGCCGATCGCGCAGCGCGGGCCACACCGGCCGCGCTCGACGAGGGCTACGTGGTTGACAACGATGTTCCGCTGTACCCCGCGGCCGGGTGATACCTGTTCGTAGTCGGCCTCATAGCCGAGGCTGACCTCTTCGATACCGTCCGTCTGGATTGCGTCGATGGCGCCCTGGTCGGTGACCAGCAGGTCGGCAATCAGCAGGTCGTCCTCGATGCCGGCACCGCGGCGCAGGTTGAGCATGGCGCCCTTCCCAAGCGCGGCGAAGTTGGCCGGCGTGACGAAATCCTCGGGATGGTCCAGCGTCACCGGCTTGCCGATGCAGCTCGCCAGCGTTTCGGGCCGGAAGACCTCGTCCGGCGTCCGGCTGATGCGGATCAGGCCGTCCGGGCCGGGCTCGACCGGCACCTCGCCCGGGCCGTACAGCATCTCGCCGGTACGCGCGACGGGCACTTCCTCGCACAGCAGGAAGCCCTCGGGCGTCAGCGAGCGCTTCGGGCCCAGCTTCTGCACGGTGTAGAAGCGCATATCAGTCCTCGGGAATCACAGGTTCGGGATAGCAGCGGCAGTTCGGAAACTGCCCGGCGTGCCCGGTCATGCCGTCCAGCGTCGGCGGGGCATCCCAGGCCACGAACTGGCCGTTCATCTTGCGGTGCGAGTCGCGCACGTCAGCGTCACCGGACGTCCGCCAGAAGTAGCCGGGCGAGCCGACATGCAGCGCGCGGGCTTCTGTCAGCGTCGAGGCGGTGCGTGCCACCTCAGTCCGGGCGATCAGGTCTGCGCGGCTCTTTGCCACGCCGCCCGATGCCTGGATGGCCTTCGAGATCTCCGACGCCCTGGTGCTGTCTTCCAGACCCTCGATCGTCAGCCGGTGCACGCGCTCGGCAGCGTCCAGCGGGATGGACTTGATCAGCCCGACCTGTTCGGCCATCAGAGAGCGCATCGTGGCGCCAGTGGGCGCCGTCCGGATCTCCAGCTGCAGCGCCCGCGACATCTCGCGGGCCTGCTCCATCCAGGCCGATTCGTCCCGGCGGTTCACGTCCGCGAGCATCCGGGCCGCGGTGGCCTCGGCCCAGGGTGTCAGGGCCTCGGCGTACCGCCGCAGCAGCTGCTCAATCGTCGGCGCCGCCGCGGGATCGCCAGGCGGAAAGCCATTGACCAACGCGCCCACCTGGTGCGCGACCTGTCGGAGCTGCGTCCTGTACTGTCTTTCCGGCCCGCTTAGCTTGACCGGGTTTTTCCGGCCCTTCTTGCGGTCGGTCGTTCGGGTCATCAGCATTGGGCAATTCCATCTCGGGCACCGGGGGCGGCGCGTTCTCGGCGTCCTCGATTGCTTCGTCCGTGATGCTGGTGAAAACGCCCGTGGCGTGGCTGGACTGGCGCAGTTCCTTCATGCCAGTTGCAGCGTCGATCAGGCCGGCATCAAGCGCCGTGGTCACCGCCTCAGTCACCGTCTTGGCGTTGTTCGCCTTCTCGGTGTCCGACAGCTGCCACAGGGACGTGAAGCTGAACGCGAAGCCCTTCGGAGGCTTGGTGCCCAGCTCCGACCGAACCAGCACTTCGAACAGCCGCGTCAGCGGCGCCCGCAATCGGCGTTCCTGCTGCTGCTTGATGTTGTCGTAGTACGTCCGCAGGTCCGATTCGCCGGTGCTGTTCAGCCCCGCGGGCGACTGGCCAAACAGGCGCACCAGCGGGATCTGCAGCGCGCCCGAGAGCTGCTGGCCGAACTGCATCAGCACGTTGTCCAGCCCGGAGAACTGGTACGTGTCGGTCTGCATGTCGTCGGCCGCGTCAACGAGCGTCAAGCCTTCGTTCGACTGAAACCGGCGGATCATGTCCACGTTCTTGATCAGCGCCTCAAGCGCCGGACCGCCCATGGCGATGATCTCGCGCAGCTTTTCCACCTTCAACGTGCGCAGGTGCGCCTTGTAGACCAGCTGCGCCGCGCCGACGGTGGTGCTGTCGAACGCCACCAGCCTATCGATCAGCCGCTCAATGACCGACTGCCCCCACAGGTTCTCGCTGATCTTCTGCCAGTACGGAAGCTCGACACCGTCGATCCGCAGCACACGGGTGTAGTGGATGCGCTGGCGCCGCAGGGCAATGCTGTCGTCCACCACGTCGTAGTACCGCGGCATGCCCATGTCCGGACCCATCTCCGTGACCAGGTCGGTCAGGGACGGCTGCACCAGCCAGCGATCCAGGACGAACAGGCCCTTGAACTGGTCGCGGCTGACGGTATCCGGCCGCAGAGGCGTGGACGGGTTCTGCCCGTCGATCAGCATCACAGCCACGGCGCCACCGTACAGGCGGCCCCATTTGATCGTGTCGTTGATCCGGTCCCATAGCGCCATGCGCTCGAAACCGGCCGTCAGCTTGTCCCTGTCGCCCGGGTCGAGATCGGCGTCCAGATCAACGCCCGCGCGCGTCATGTCTTCGGCAACCACGTCCACAGCCTGGCCGACCACCCACGACGAGCGGTACATGGCCTCCAGCTGCACACGGTTGCGGCTGATGAAGTCGAAGCCGTAGCTGTATTGGGAGGCCTGGTTGTTGGTGCCCAGGCCGACGCGCGCCTCGAAGTTCTGGAAGCTGTCGCCGCTGATCCAGCGCTTGGCGCTTGCGGACGCGGCCACATTGGCCTTGTGCGCCCGTTGTAGCGCCTTGCGTTGATTGCGGTTCATTGCTGTCCGAGTATTGTCCAGATGTCCATCGAGCGGCCGCCGGCCAGCATGTCGTTGATCGCGTCCACCAACGGGTCGATCTGGTCGTCATGCGCGTGCGTGTCGTCAGGGGTGAAGGCGTCGCATTCCTGCGTGAAGTCGCTCACCCATTCCGCCACCTCGGGAATCATCACCAGGCCAGCATCGATGTAGCTGACCACGTCCATGACGCGCACCAGCTTGTCGCGGTGCCGCTCGATGCCCTCGACTGGGATGGTCCCTGACGCCTGGATGTCCTGAATCAGCCCGGTGCCGCTGGCCTTGTCCTCGACGCGCATCTTTACAAGCGCCGCGCCGAAGTGGAAGTCGTACGGCAGGTGCTTGTTCCAGAAGTCGATGGCCTTCTGCCGCAGCTCGGGCGCCGGCCACTTCCCCCGGATCTGGTCCAGCAGGTAGATGCGGCCGTTCTTGCCGTGCCCCCAGCACTGCAGCACGCTGTAGTCGTTGCGCTCGGCGGTCTTCTGTGCCGTGTCGGCATAGATGACGCGCTTGTGCAGCTCGGGCGCTACCGTGTACCGCCCGAAGTTGGCACTGCGGATGATGCCGCCACCCAGCGGGCTGGGGCGCTGCATGTACTGCCCGCTGAACACGTACCGGTCAGCCTTCTCACTTGCCAGCAGGTCGTCGAGCGGTTCCTTGTAGGGCCAGTAACTGAACCGCCCGTCTGCGTCCTTCTCGCCCAGCTCGACCATCGCACGGATGCGCTCGGGCAGAGCCTCGACGTATTCGTCGGTGATCAGCGCCGGGATCTCGATGAACTCCCAATCGCCCGGCACCTTGCCGGCCTTGATGAAGCCCGTCGGGTCTTCCTCGGCCAGCCGCTGCATGATCACGATGATCGGCGTGTCCGGGTTGGCCTTCCGGCTCTTCACCGTGGACAGCAGCTTGCGGTTCGCCTTGTCGCGGTTCGGCTTGCTGTACGCGTCTTCGACCTTCAGCGGGTCGTCGATGATGATGGCGCCCTGCCATCCGTCGGTCATGTGCCCCGCGCGGAAGCCGGTAATCTGGCCACCCAGCGATACTGCGTACACCCCGCCGGCCTTCTTGCCGTCGGCGATGACGTTCCAGCGCTTCTTCGACTTCGCGTCTGGCGCGATCGCCAGCGGCCACAGCGCCTGGAACTCGTCCGACTGGACAATCTCGCGCGCTGTCTCGCTGTTCAGCAGCGCCAGGTCATCCGAATACGAGATGTGCAGGAACCGCGCACGCGGATTCACCGCAAGGCCACGGGCGATCAGGTTGATCGCTACCAGCTCGGTCTTCGACGAGCCAGGCGGGACGTTGATGACGACGTTCTTCAGCTCGCCATCGATGACACGCTGCACCGTGTCCGCGATCAGCACATGGTGCCAGTTGACGCGGAACTTGATGCCTTGGCGGTGCTTGAAGAAGTACCGGCTGAAGAACAGGTGGTCGCGCTCGCACTTCGCCTTCAGGACGGCCCGCTCGACGGCTGGGTCAATACTCGTCCTCGAGCTTGGCGACGGCGGCTGCGACCTGTTTTTCATCGACGACGGTGGTTCGTTGCTCGACCGGCCCGCCGTCCTTGCCTGTCAGTTCGATCCCTTGGGCCGGCTCCTTCCATCCTGCCCGCACCTTCATCCAGAAGATGCCAGCGGTCACAGCGCCCTTACCGTTGCCGGTGGCATGCCTGAACAGGTTCTGCGCCACCAGGGCGTTGGTCTTGCCCACCGCGCTGTCCAGCTCGGCCCGGAAATGCACGCGCAGCGTCTTGGCCGTCAGCGGCTTGCCGGTCTGCGGGTTGATCACCTGGGTGGCGATGTACTCATGCGGCGCGCCGAAGCCGGCGAGCGACGTGACCACGCGGCGGTCTTCGTCGGTCGGCTGGAATGGTTTGCGTCCCGCCATGGTGAAACTCTCAGTCCTCGGCTTCCGGGAACAGGTCGTCCGACACGTCCACGTCGCCGCAGGCGGCCACCGCCCGCTTCCAGTCGCCCTTCACGAACACCAGCACATTCTGGTGCGTCTTGCCCAGCTTCCGGCTCGCCGCGAACTGCTTGCCGGCCCTGATGGGCAGGCTGCCGTAGGCGGTCAGCAGGATGGCCTCGTTGTACAGATGCGTGCCGGCGTCGAGGAACGCCTCGATGGTGTCGGCCACGAAGTTCCGGTAGACGCCCGTGCCGCGCTTCTCGCGCACGTCGCCAACCACGAAGCAGGCAAACCGGTTGGGCTTGAGCTGACCCACGGCGCCCGCGATCACCTCGCGGTAGGCCGTCAGGAAGGCCGGGTAGCCCATCGTGGACAGGTCGGCCGGGTCGTCCGAATAGCGTTCCAAGTCCGCGTATGGCGGGCACGAGAACACGAAATCGGCCTCGACATCCGCCAGGCGCCGCCCGATCTGCCGGCTGTCACCGACGTGCCAGGCGGGCGCCGGATCTTCCGGCTGCAGCAGGTCCAGCTGACCGCGGTTGGCCTCAACCTGTTCGGGCCGCAGGTCCATGCCAACGTACTGCCGCCCCAGCCGCGCCGCGACGATGCCGCGCACGCTGCCGCCAGCGAATGGGTCCAGCACCAGGCCGCCGGCCGGGCAGAACCAGCGGTAGGCCAGTTCGCACAGCACGGGGTCGAAAACGCTGGTGCGGTGCTGCGTGGCCGGGCCGCCCGCCTTCTGGTGGTCGGAGGCCGAGGCATACGCCGGCGCGTCGCGGCCCAGCTCGGACTGAATGCCCAGCGCCAGCCAAGCCTTCTTGCGTTCCTGCCACGCCGCGTCGCGCGCGTTGAGCGTGCTGAACGGCGGAACCATGAAGCGCTCGGCCAAGGATTGGCCACCACCACCGCCGGGCCCTGGCTGCTGCGGATCCAGCAGCTCGGCCAGCTCGCCGGCATCGAAACCGGTCAGCGACAGGTCGAATCCCGCGTCCCGCAGGTCCAGCAGCTCGCCGGCCAGCAGGTCAACGTCCCAGCCGGCGTTCTCGGCCAGTTTGTTGTCCGCCAGGATGTACGCGCGCCGCTCGTCCGGCGTCAGGTGCGACAGATCGACCGTTGGCACCTCGCCCGGCACCGGGCAATTGGCGATGGTCTCGCCGTCAGCCCAAAGCTGCGTGGCGGCTTCCAGCCGGCCGTGGCCAGCCAGCAGCTCATCGCCCGCGGTCAGCGCCGGGTTGGTCCAGCCGAACTTCCGCAGCGACGCCTTGATCTGTTCGATCTGGGCGGCGCTGTGCGTCCTCGCATTCCGCTCGTACCGGACCAGGTCGCTCGCCGCGCGGTAGCGGATGGCGAGCTGATCGGTCTTTTTCATACGCGGTAGAAATGCGAAGACGGGAAAGAAAAACGCCCGGAACGGGTGACCGGGCGAACCACCTGGGAGGGGGTGGAGGAGACAACGGTGCGCGACGGATCAGCCGTCGCAGTTGGGCCAGCACGCCTGTGCCCAGACGCCCCAGAGCAGAAACCAGTAGGTCGGCAGGAACATGATCGCGGGTCCCAGAAACGCAAAAGCCCGCTTGCGCGGGCTCTGGACGTAGTTCGGAGGTGTATCGAATTGAGGCGATTTTTGTGCATGATTTGCACAATGTCAAGCCACCTCCTCGATTTTCACCATCGCGGCGGCCTTCAGCCGGATGTCGATGGCGGTCCAGGCAACCGATTCAACCCCGGGCGCGGCCATCAATCCGCGCTTCTTCTCGCCTTCAATCCAGACCTTCAGCTTGGTGTTGTGGGCGCTGACCGTGTTGCGGTGCGCGCCGCAGTCTTCCGCGATCTGCTGCAGGTCGATCCGGACGCCGAAGATTTTTTCCAGGATCGACCGGCGGACGCGGTAGTGAGAGAACGAGCCGGACAGCTGCTGCATGGCCCGCTCGGTCAGCCAGACGATGGCCGCTTCCCATTCCGGGTTGGGGCGCCGGGCAGCGCAGCATGGGCGGCCGCAGTCGCAGAGGATGTCGCGCGGCGCACAGCGCGCGGTCAGCACGGCCTGGTGCAGCTCGGGCAGCATGCCCAATTCGGCGCGGATCATCCCGGCCTGCGCGGCGCCGTCAACGCCGACCAGTCCCTTCCCTGACCCGATAGCAGGCGTCATGGCCTTGTTCATCGCCGAGGCCTGGAACTGCTGGCCCGAGTAGTTGAACGCGAACACCAGGGCGGCGTGCGAGCTGTCGAAGAGGCGTTCTTCAGTCATGTTTTCCCCCGTCAAATTCATTCCTCACGCCGCCAGCAGCGGCAGTTGTTCCACGATGACCCGCACGCCGGGCGTGGCGCAGTAGCGCTTGCTGATGCGTAACTCGACAGCCTGGGCGTCGTCGATCCACACGATGCCGTTCATGCCGTCCTCGACTGCCTTGACGATGTTCGAGGTGTCCGGCTTCTTGGTCGCCGCGATCTGCCCAGCCTCGGCTAGCTGCTGGCGCTTCTTGGACCAACTCGCCGGGATCTGCAGCCGGATGTCCAGCGTCAGCTCGACCGGTCCATCGAATGGCGTGCGGCCTGCCATGGCTTCCTTGGCGGCCAGCTTGACCAGGTTCTCGAAGATCACGGTCTTCTCGGGCGTGTGGTGCTTCACCACCGGGCGCCCATTGACCAGCAACGGCTTGCCGTCGCGCATGACAGCGGCGCTGCGGGCTCGGCCCTTGGCCACAGGCTGGCCGGGAACGGTGAACGCCACGCGGCGCAGCACGGGCTTGGCTTGGTCGAAAAGCGATTGCGTCATGCTGCCACCTGACCCGGCGTCACGCCGTACATGAAGCGGTACACCCGCTGGAACTCGTTGGGGTTCATGCGCTCGGCCTTGCTGACCTCGCGCTCGATGCGCTGCTGCTCGCCGGACTCGCGGATGACCCGCAGCCGGTACCAGAGCCACGCCTCGCCGTCCTGCTGCGGCGGAATGCCAAGCTCGGCGGCCTTGGTCTGCACGCCCTCGGTGGTCTCGTCCCAATCGGCCGCGGGCGGCCCGCCAGGCTGGCCCTCGGCCAGCGCCTCGTCCACGAACGGCTCGAGGAAGCCGGGGTTCACCGGCGACGGGTCGTTGTCGGCAGCCCGTCGCGCGCACGCGAAGGAATGAGCCCGGAGCAACACCGGCAGCACGACGTGCCGGGTCTCAAGCCGGAGCAACGCCTCGTGCGCGCGCGAGGACAGCCGCAACGTCCTGCCCCGCTCGGCCTCGAGCAGCACCAGCTGTTCGCCGATCGCGTCAGCGGAAAGCGGCGGCGGCGGCGAGTCCGAGTTATCCACAGGCCCTACCCCCTGTGAACTCCCTACGCCGCCGTTTACGCTTTGGTTTATATGGCTATGGCTATGGTTAACCAGCGCGGGTTCTCCACTGGGTTCGGTTTGGGTTCCAATTTGAAAACCCAATGGGTTTTCTTGTGGGTTATCCATGGGTTGTGTTTTCCGGGGACGACCACCCTTTTTCCCGTTCTCTCGGTTCGCGTCAGACTTCGGTTTGGCTTTCTCGATCTCGGCGTCAATGCGCTTGTGCCGGAACCCTTCTGCAGAGCCCTGGAAGAACTCGGCGAGCACGCTGTCGACGGCCTTCTGCTCGGCCTTATCGGTGGCACGCGCGATGCGATACACCGCCTTGCGGTCGGCCGGCAGCGGCTTCTCCGTCGAGTAGTAGAAGTCCATCAGGCGGTTGTATGCCCCGTCCTCGACCATCGACAGATGGACCGTGTCCCTCGCGTAGTCGCCGGTGTATCGCTTGTAGAAATTCATGCTGCAACCTCATGCCATGCTGTGCAGGCGTACGATTGGCGCCCTCGCCACGGCAAGAATCGGCCGCGGAGGCTCATGCTACGATCAACGCATAAATAGGAGACCGCAGCATGCTCGAGTTCAAAGACCACACGTTCTCGCTGCAGAGGCCAGGCGACTTTTTCGGAAAGCTGGAATGGGAACTCAAAGGCATTCCTCCGGTCGAGGTTGGATTCCTCTACCAAGTGGTCACCTGCGCGAGCGACGCTTGGCACATGGCAGACTGGGCATTTGCCGCACTGCCAGGTGAAGAGCAAGCCAAACATGAGCGCGTCGAGGGTTTTAGAAAGTGGCTTCGTGCCCAGAGTAGATCGCTTGCGATCTGCCGAATGATTGCCGACGCCCATAAGCACTCGCGCGTCGACCGAAAGCCGGACCCGAACATTTCCACCCGCTATATCCTGGGGCCGGGAAAGCTGAAGCAAGCGTCGACTACTTGGCTCATCGTCGATGGCGATGACTGGCTGGATCCAAGGCAAGTCATCGAAGACGCCGTGATGTACTGGGTACGATTTCTCGGCGACCGGGATATGCTGAAGGGCACGCCGATTGAAGAGCTCTACCAATCGAAACGCTCGCTCCTTTAGCTTTTTTTGGCACGCCCGACGTTTCTTGGACGTGCCTTTCATGACCACATCCCCCACACGATCGAGCCGACCACCGACGCAAAGATCAGCGCCGCGGCCCCCACGGTAATCACTTCGTCCATCACGCGACCTCCAGGCCCTTCCGGGCCAGCGTGCGCAGCGCCTGGTATTCCTCCCGCGGCAGGCAAACCATGCTGTCGTCGCCGGGCGCGACGACGTCCAGCTCGAGCACATCGAACAACTGGCAGAACTCGGCGAAGGTCAGCCGGTGGCCGCTGTTGTTCAGGAACCGGGAGAAGTTGGTCGGCTCGACGCCGATGCGCTCGGCCACCTTCTTCTGGGTGAGCGGAGCAACACGGTTCAGCACCATGGATTCCAGGCTAGGCATGTGATGCTCCCAAGTGCTCAAAGAGGTTCATACGATTCACCCAACGAAACGAAACAGCCGGCGGGATGGCCGGCGAGAAAAAGACATGGGAAAGGGATGCCACTATCTGGCCCCGCTGAAGGCGGCAGCCAGACCGGTGCGAGCGCACCTGAGCAGACGGACTAGCAGACAAGCCAAACGCAACCGACTGCGCCGTACGCAGCATGGTCATTCCCCCGGTCAAGCCCTATCGGGCTCGCCTATCAAGGCGCGGTCGAGCCGCGCCGCTAATAAAAGGTGCATCCCCTCAGATGTGGAACAATCAAGACATCTGACCTTCTCAACTGCCCACATCAGGGGGATGCATGAGCTATCACAGGTTTCACCAGGAACTGATCTCCGCGATCAACAACCGGCGTGTCATCCAACTCACATACGACGGTTGGTCTCGCACGGTCGAGCCGCACGCCTATGGCATCGATCGGCATGGTCATGCTCTTCTTCGTTGCTATCAGACGGCAGGCGGCTCTCAGTCGCACGAACTTGGCTGGAAGCTTTTGCGGACCGACGAAATACTTTCGATGCTCGCCACCTCAGGTTCCGTACAGACCGCGCGACCTGGTTACAAGCGAGGCGATTCAGCCATGCAAACCATCTACGCTCAGCTCTAGCCTGGACCCCGCACGTGCACGGGCCGGCCGGATATGCTGGCTCGTTGTGGACTGCGCAGTCCGATGCGTGGATTGCGGGCTTCATCAGGCAGCCTTGGGATGGTCTTCGGCGTCGGATCCGTCGTGCTTATGGCGCTTCGCACGCATCAGCAGTTCGAAGCTCAAACGACCGCCGGATGCAGTTACAAGCCTGTCGGCTAGGCCGACGGATGGGCGCCTGTGCCCGTACGCGATTTGGCTGAAGTACTGGTAGTTCGTCCCAGCAGCGAGTGCTACACGCGTCGCTTCCTCGGTACCGAATTTCGCTAGAAAGGTTTTGGCATCCATGTTCTTCGACCAGCGTCCTGAGATAGATACCTCAACAATAGCAAAATGCTATTCATACAGCAATAGCATCTTGCGTCTTCCGTTGGATAGCAGGTTGCTATGTAATGCCGGCATGGAAATCAAGGACATCCGGCGCAACAATTTGTTGACGCTCCTTGCGACGCATGCATCCATCCGCGCGTTCGCGGATCGGACAGGTGTACCCGCGGCCTACGTCAGCCAGATCAAGAACGAGGCTGATGGCCGAGGGATGGGAAGCAAGACGGCTCGGAAGATTGAGGACGCTCTAGGCCTGCCTGTGGGTTATATGGACCAGACCCACACCGATGAAGAGACCGCCTCCGCCGCAGCACCTGGCAGCCGCTTGCTGGCCGGAACGCCACCGCGAATCGCAGCTACCACCGGCACCCTGGAAAAGTGGCAACTTGAAGATGCAGCACGGCTCAAAGAGCTCTTCGAGGCCAACGCCAAGCACAGCCAGGAAGAGTTCGGCCGCCGATTCGAGATCGGAAGCCAGGGCATGGTCTGGCAATACCTGAACGCGCGGCGCGCATTGAACATCAAGGCGGCCAGCAATTTCGCGCGCGGCCTCGGCATTTCCGTCGATGCGTTTAGCCATCGACTTGCGCAGGAGATACGGCTGGCGTCAGAGCACGTTGCTGACCGGATTCCTACTATCCAGGACAGCGTCGCAGCAGGCGAACGACCCTCCGACCGCATCGCTATCGTGATGGCCGAGCAGCATCTGGATGTTGGCGCGCTGGCGCAGCTTCTTGCGGTGGAACCGCCTGTTGTCCGAGCATGGCTGGAGCCCGATGCACCCAAGCTGGGCCTTCACCACGCGGTCAAGCTGCAGGAGGCCTACGGGTACAGCCCGGCCTGGCTGATCAATGGCAAAGGCGATCCGCGGCTGTCGAACCTCCAGGAAGCGGAGCTCGACGAGCCCAGCCTGCCCTTCGACGTCGTCCCTATCCCAACAAGCAGCTACAAGCGCATTCCAGTGGTTGGCATGGCACAGCTCGGCGACAACGGGCACTTCTCAGACATCGAATACCCGGTAGGCCACGGTGATGGCTTCCTGGTGTTTCCCACCACGGACCGGGACGCATATGGCCTGCGCTGCAACGGTGACTCCATGCGGCCGCGGGTGAAACACAACGAGTTCGTGGTGGTCGAGCCGAATCATGCAGTCACTAATGGCGACGAGGTCCTGGTGAAGTCGCAGGACGGCCGCGTTATGGTCAAGGAACTGGCCTACGTCCGCGACGGCGTTGTGCACCTGTCGTCGGTCAACGAGCGGCACGGCATGGTGCGCATCCCGCAGGACCAGATCGAGCGGCTGCAGTACGTCGCGGGCATTGTGAAGTCGTCGGCCTGGCGGCCGGACTAGCCACAGAACAGTTCCCAACGTTGGGAATGTAGGCGTGGATACCCGGAAAGTGACAGTTTGTCACACGCCGTAATGTGCTGAAAATTTCACTTTTGCAATCTAACTTCACTCCAGTTTCTACGTAGAAACTTGGCGGTAGGCCCCGCCGAAGTAACTTCCGTCGACGTTCGCCAACGCTCGTAGACATTCGTGTGCGCATACAAAACGTTAATAACGATGCTAAACTTCGACGCATCGTGGTGGTCACACTTTGCAGTGCAGCACAAGGAAGTGATCAACCAGTTGGGCTGTCGCCAAATTCTTCCCCGGCTTGTGGGTTGGTCGGCGATGCAGTGCTCATAGATAGGAGTCGAAAATGGATAAGCACCTCAAGCGTTTCCTGGTCGGCATGAGGCAAGTCCTGGTTATCTCGCCCGCTGTCGAGTACCAGAAGCCAGGCAGAAAGGGGTTCTCGCGTGATGCGCAGGCCCTTCGTGGTGATGCAACTAAGGTTGGAAAAAGCCTAAAAAAAACAATAGCCAATCATGGGGAACAGGTCTACCACCGCTAAGGTGTCGCAGAAAAACGGGGAACTTACAGTTCAGCAGCACGAGACCGATAGTCCAATCATCCCGGTCGCTGCCTTGGAACGGCTCCACGCGTTCAAGCCTGAGGCCGTTGATTGGGTTATCAGTCAAACACAGATCGAGGCCGAAACACGGCGCAAGCAATCTCTGCGTATCAACACGTTCGTGTTTGTCGAGCGAATCCTTGGCCAGGTCTTTGCTTTGGCAATCGGCCTGGCGGGTGTCATCGGCGGCTCGTACGTCGCGATTAGCGGGCAACCCTGGGCAGGCGCAACTATAGCTACTGCATCCCTAACTGGTCTCGCAGTCGTGTTTTTGACTGGCCGCAGCGGGAAGTAGCCCATTCCCTTGCAACCTTGCAAAAACTAGCCCGCCTCCCGGCGGGCTTTTTGTTGCCCGCGCCACACGGCCCCCTTCCCAATAGCCGCCCTTGAGGCGGCTTTTTTGCGTCCGAGCGCCCCGAAGGAACTTCCAAAGCCTTACCCACGGACGCAACATGCTATCCACCAGCAGCATTTTGCTATTGCTATACGAATAGCGTTTTGCTATTCTGTTTTCACGCCGCTGACGTTCGCAGCGGTTCGCTGGAGACAGAGATGCCAAACGCCCTTCCCCCTGCAGCCGCCTATCAGCGCGCGTACGAAGCACAGCAGCGCGTGGGTGGCCATGCCATGCCGGCCGTGCGCGAGATCAGCCGGACGATGTACGGCAATCCGCACTTCGAGTTTCGCGGCGCCGACGAAGACAAGGTCTACGCCGCTGCGCTCGATCGCAAGAACCTGATCGACCCGCACCGCACGCCGGCGGTCGTCGGCCGCTACTGGGACGACCTCGACTACGTCGTCGTGGTCCGCGCCTACGGTCTGGACTGAGGTCCGCCATGACCCCGACCCAAGCCGCTATCCGTCAGGCCGTCGCCGACAGCGCTCGCGCTGAGCTGCTGCGCGAGCTGCAGGCCGCCCACCTGATCATCCGCAACGCTCTCAACCTGATGTCGACCAGCCAGAAGATGGTCTGGGGCGAGCGCAACGCACGCGACTGCGTCGACGGCGAAGGCATCACCCGCGCACACGAGCGCGAGGCCGTCATTGCGAGAGCCACCGGGGTGCAATCGTGAGCCGCGACTTCTTCCTGACCGCGCTGGTCATCTGCGTGGCACCGCCGCTGGTCGTTCTGGCAGCGACGGTGGTCAGCATCGTGGTGTCGCCATGAAGCGCCGCCCCACCCTCGCCCGCGCCATTGGCCAGCTGATCTGTCTGTGGCTCGTCTCCACCGCCGCTCTGGCCGCCCTGTTCTGCGTCTACGCCGCAGCGACGGACGAGCCGGTCCTGGTCCACCCCACCTCGTTCCGGAAGACCACATGAACCCCGAAATCACCTGGGAGGCCTGGTTGCGCGAGCAGCGCGCGGCGGGCTTCCGACCCACCGGCCGCTGGCTCGCCAGCGGTGAACCCGAGCTGATCCGCATCCACTGAGGCCACCGCCATGAATATCGTCACCATCCGCGCCAGCTCGCTGGCAGAACTCTTCGACTGCCCGGCCCGCTGGGAAGCCAAGCACATCCTGGGCATGCGCATGCCGTCGGGCGCCGCCGCGCACTTGGGCACCGCCGTGCACGCCAGCACCGGTATGTTCGACCAGGCCACGCTCGACGGCGCGCCCATCACGGCCGACGATGCCGCCGGCGCGCTGGTCGACACGATCCGCGACAAGAACGCCGAGGTCGACTGGGACGAAACCAACCCGGCCGATGCCGAGCGCATTGGCCTGGCCCTGCACGCCCGCTACTGCGCCGAGATCGCGCCACGCCAGCACTACGTGGGCGTGGAAGTGTCCTGCGAGCGCCTGGAGATCCCCGAGCTGGGCCTCGCGCTGACCGGCACCACCGACCGCGTGCGCACCACCGCCGCCGGCGCCGGGATATCTGACCTGAAGACCGGCGGGCGCGCTGTCGGCGCGGACGGCATCGCTGTCACCGCCGGCCACGGCCCGCAGCTGGGCGTCTACGAACTGCTGGCCGAACACGCCCTGGGCATCCCCATCACGGCGCCGGCGCAGATCGTGGGCTTGAACACCGGCAAGACGCCGGCGGCGCAGCGCGTCGGTACCGGTGAGATTGAGTCCCCGCGCTCGGCGCTGCTGGGCACCGAAGAGCAGCCCGGCCTGCTGCAGCACGCCTCCCGCCTCATCCATTCCGGCGCCTTCTACGGCAACGGCAAATCCGTCCTGTGCTCGGCGAAGTACTGCCCGCGGCACGCCACCTGCCCCTACAAGTCCTGACCACAAATTTCGAAATTTCGAAACTTTGAAAGAGACCACCACCATGACCGCAACCGCAACCCTCGAAAAAATGCGCGCCCCCGCCGTGCGCGAAGCCGCCCCCGTCGTGACCATGGGCTTCGGCACTTCGCAGTCCTTCGAACTCATGCAGCGCGCCGCCAATCTCCTCGCATCGTCCACCCTGGTCCCCGCGGCCTACCGGAAGGTGATCGAGAAGCTGGACAAGTACGGCAACGTCAAGGAATCGCGCGAGAACCCGAACGCGCTGGCCAACGCCGTCGTCGCGCTGAACATGGCGCAGCGCATGGGCGCTGACCCCCTGATGGTCATGCAGAACCTCTACATCGTCGAAGGCCGGCCGTCCTGGTCGTCGCAGTGGATCATCGCCGCGGTGAACGGCTGCGGCCGCTTCTCGCCGCTGCGCTTCGACATCAAGGTGCTGGGCGAGAAGACCGTCGAGCGCGTCGAGACGGTGTGGGAGAACGGCAACCGCAACGTGGTCGCGAAGAAGGTGACCATCCTCGACAAGGTCTGCGTGGCCTGGGCCATCGAGAAGGAAACCGGCGAGCGCATCGAGTCGCCGTCTGTCTCGATCGAGATGGCCGTCAAGGAAGGCTGGTACACCAAGAACGGCAGCAAGTGGCAGACCATGGACGAGGTCATGCTGCGCTACCGCACCGCCAGCTTCTTCGGGAAGCTCTACGCGCCTGAGCTGCTGATGGGCCTGCAGTCGGTCGAGGAAGCCCAGGACATCATCGACCTGCACCCGGACGGTTCGTACACCGTGGCCACTGCCTCGGTCGACGAGCTGCGCGGTGGCGCCCGCGCGGCCGCCGCTCAGCCCGCTCAGCCAGCCGAGGTCGTCGAGCGCAAAGCCGCGCCGGCCCAGACCGCCTCATCTGAGGTCGAAAAAGCGGACATCGAAACCACCGATGCGCCGGCGGGTGAGCCGGAACCGGGCGACAACCCTGACGCCGACGCCGACGACGCCCCCACGTTCCAGGACGTGAACCGCGAGCTGCTGCAGGCCCAAAGCATCGAAGACCTGGACTACGCACGCAGCCTGATCAAGCAGATCCCGGACGAGAAGCAAAAGGCGACGCTGAACCAGGTTGCCGCGCGTCGCATGCGCGAACTGGCACCGCCGGACGAGCCCGCCGCCCAGCCGCCGCGCCGGCCCCGCGCGCCGATCAACGCTGACTGAACCCGTTTCTGCGAAGGGGCGGCCGAGCGCGCCGCCCTGCCCAACGACCACCACAGGACACCGAAATGAGCCACTCCCCCGAAATGCGCGAAACCCTGAACATGACCGCCACCACCGTCGGCAAGGACCTGCTGTCCGCGCTGGTGCTGGAACTGAAGATGATGCCCGACACCTGGGTGAAGCTCTCGCAGAAGAAGCAGGACGACATCCTCGATCGCCTGCGTAGCCGCGTCGATGCGTCGGTGAAGATGGCCACGCACCTGATCGCCGCCAATGGCCGCACCGTCGTCCAGGGCGACCTGGACAAGATCACCATCAAGGACGGCGCCCAAGCGCTGATCAAGATCGGCAAGTCCGTCGCCGCGCTGCACGAGCTCGCGGAAGCGCAAGGCCAGGCCGTGCTGCTGGTGCTGAGCGCCAACGCTGAGGCATACACGGGCGGCATGGATGAAGTCCGCGGCGAGTCCGACCAGCGCGGCCTGGACCTCGGCAAGGAATACACCGACGGGGACGGCGACGGCATGCCCGGCGACCCTGGCCCTGACGATGGCGTTATCGATGGCGAGACCAAGGTGATTGGCATCGAGCACCAGCCGCTGCAGGACGAACTCGACGCGGCCTACGAGGCAGGCTATGCAGCCGCCGCGGAAGGCCAGCCGGAAAGCGACTGCCCGGTGATGGCCGGCCAGCTGTGCATTCAGTGGGTAAAGGGCTGGAAGGCCTGGCACGAAAAGCACACCGAAGGGGAAGCGGCATGAAAATCACCCACATCCACGCCCGCAACTTCCTCGGCATCCGCGCGGCCGACATCAGCCCGGCCACGCCGGTGGCGCTGATCTGCGGCCCGAACGGCGCCGGCAAGTCCAGCATCCAGGAAGCCGTACGCATGGCGCTGGCCGCCGAGAGCGTGCGCGTCAGCCTGAAGAAGGAATACGGCCAGCTGCTGCACGATGGAACCGAATCGGGATCGATTGTGGTTTCTGTGGGCCCGCAGTCCAACTGCGTCGCCCTGCCCTCGGGCAAGGTCACGCAGGGCATCCAGGCTGACCCGCGGTTGCCGTTCGTGCTGGACGCCCAGCGCTTCGCGCACCTGGACGTCAAGGAACGCCGCTCGTTCCTATTCGACCTGATGGGCATCAAGATCGGCACCGACCAGGTGCGCGAGCGCCTGGTGGCGCGCGGCTGCGATACGAAGAAGGCCGAAGCCGTGCTGCCGATGGTGCGCGCCGGCTTCGAAGCGGCCGCCAAGGAAGCGCAGATGAAGGCCACCGCCGCCAAGGGGGCGTGGCGGGCCATCACCAACGAGACCTATGGCAGCGTCAAGGCCGCAGACTGGGTCGCGCCGGTGCCCGCCGGCGGCCCGGCCGCCGAAGACTTGGCCGCGACGATCGCCGAGTGCGAAGCCGACATTACCGAAGCCAGCGGATCCGCGGGCGACCTGCAGCGCCAGCTGGGCGAGATCGACGCCGCGGCGCGCCAGCGCGCGCACCGCGATCGCCAGATCTCGGACCTGTCAGCTAAAGCCGACCATCTCTCCAAGGCCCGCGAATCGGTAGAGCGTGCACAGGCCGAACTGGACGCCTTCCGTCCCAAAGTGGAAGCGCTGCGTGCGGCCGCCGGTGGCAAGGTGGCTGGCATCCCCTGCTCATGCCCCGAATGCGGCGCCATGCTGCTGTTCCTGGCCGGCCAGCTGGCAAAGTATGAGCCGACCCAGGCCGATCCGGAGGCTGCCGCCCGTCTGCCCGAGTACGAGCGCAGCCTGAAGGTGCTGGAAAACGCGGTAAAGAGCCGCACCACCGAGCGCGACGCGGCGGACGCCGCAGCCAAGCAGCTCGATCTGCTGCGCAAGGACGCCGCGGCTGATGCGGCCAATGACGACGGCGGGCTGCGCGCCAAGATCGAGAACGAGCTGACGATTCTCCAGTCCGCCATCGGCAAGGTCGGCGAAGAGCTGGAAGCCGCGCGCGCAGCACGCCGCGCCATCGGCCAGGCAGCCGAGCAGACGGCCAAGGCCGCCCAGCACCACGCCGACGTGGTCGCGTGGGAAGCCCTGGCCGAGGCGTTCGGGCCCAGCGGCATCCCCGCTGAGCTGCTGTCCGAGGCACTGGACCCCATCAACGAGCGCCTGGCTGCCGCAGCCGTTGAGTCCGAATGGATGCGCATCGGCATCGGCGCCGATATGGCGATCACCGGCGACGGTGGCCGGCCCTATGCCCTGTTCTCCGAATCTGAGAAGTGGCGCGCCGACGCGCTGTTGGCCGAGGCAATCTCGCGCCTCACTGGCATGCGACTGCTGGTCCTGGACCGGGCGGACGTGCTGATCGGCACCGAGCGCGACCGGCTCTTCTGGTGGCTGGACGACCTGGCCGCAGCCGGCGAGATCGACACCGCGCTGATCTTCATGAGCCTCAAGGCGCCGCCCGGGGCGCTGCCGGATTCCATCACCGCGTATTGGATCGAGGACCACCAGGTCGGAACCGTCTTGGAGGCCGCGTGATGGTGAGCACCACGGTGATGATCCAGCGGCTGGAAGGGCTGCTGGGCACCAAAGACCTCAGCGCCTGGGAACAGGGCTTCGTGCGCAAGCTGGCCGAGCACATGCACGCCGGCCAAGTGACGAAGCTCACCGGCAACCAGGTCGACAAGCTGGACGAACTGCATGGGAGGCACTTCTCGTGAACACCGAACCCCAACGCCGGATCATCCGGCTGCCGGAGGTCAGCCAGCGTGTTGGCCTGGGCAAGACCGCGATCTACGAGCGGATCAAGGAACACACGTTCCCCTCGCCGATCAAGCTGGGCCGTGCCAGCGGCTGGATCGAGGAAGAGGTTCAAAAGTGGGTCGAAACGCAGATCGAAGCCACGCGCGGGGGGCACTGATGCACGCCCTTTCCGTGGTGGGAACAGTGGCGGCGCCGGCGGCCGACTCGACCGCCCTGGCACGCGAGAACGCCGAGCTGCGCCGGCAGCTGATGACGGCCCAGCGCGCCGCCGGCGACGCCGAGGAATCGCTGGCGATCTGCCGCCAGGCGCACGCCGTCATGACGCTGCAGTTGGCCCAGCTCGAGAAGCTGGCGCACGAGATCAACCAGGCCGCGGCGAAGCACCCGCACCAGCCGCTGTCGCGCTGGGTGAAGTTCGGGCCGATGGCCACATTCCTCGCATCGATCAAGGATCAATGAGATGAGCGCATCGGCAACGCGGTACCGCCAGATGCCGCCCAGGCTATCGCCGAGGTGATGGGCACCACCCTGCTGCTGGCCGAGACCGGCGAAACGTTCATGCTGTCGGCCACGCCGGTGTGGGTGCGGCCCGTAGCTATCGCACTGTCTGTAGCACAGCAGGCGGAAGCGGCATGACTCATACGTCGTCTCTCCGATCAAGGTGCCTGCCAAGCCGGAACTTCGAGGCATGCAACAGGCCGGGGAGCAACTCATTGATCCGATCCGCCAAGTCATATAGCTCGGCAGAGCTTGCCTGCACATCCGGCACTCCATGCCGCGCCGAACGCCTGATGATCCCTCCGGCTGGATCGGCGTACATCCTGCCATGGATAACGGTATTCCGCTCTTCCAAGCGTTCGATCGCGGCGTCGAGCAACGACGGGAGATATTCGAGCTCTTCATTAAACGGAGTTCCGCTTATCAGTCGCCGGAGCAATTTCGCCTTGTCGCGCGCGGATTGCTTTCTTAGGCGCTCTTTGGCTCTACCCCTGGCGATGAACTGCTCGAGGCAATCGTCGATCGCCTCTTCAACGTATGCGGAGCGCAACGCGACCGTTCCGAGCGCACGAATCACATCGCCATCATCCGGTGTCGGCATATCAGTCTCCCTTATTTTGGACAGGATCCTAGCATGACGAAAGAACGCCCCATCCTCTTCAGCGGCGCCATGGTGCGCGCCATCCTGGACGGCCAGAAGACGCAGACGCGGCGCATCGTGGATCCGCAACCGGAAGTGAGCGATCAAGGAAACCTCATGGGCGCCTGGCTGGCCAAGCCGCTCGACGGTCTGCTGCTACCCAAGCTGCATGACATCACGATCCATTGCCCATATGGCAAGCCTGGTGACAGGCTATACGTGCGCGAGGCATGGCGCTCAACCAGCGATCTCGATGCCTATAGCGGAGGTCGGATGGCCGAGATGTGTCTAGAAGCGGGATATCAGAAGCCATGGGCGCCTGTCCAGTACGAGGCAGACCTTGCACGCCGGAACTGGGAGCACACCAGCACACCGCCTCATGACGGCCCTCCGGAGTCCGGCCGCTATCGGCATGCACGCTTCATGCCGCGCTGGGCGTCGCGCATCACGCTGGAAATCACCGGTGTGCGCGTCGAGCGGCTACAGGACTGCAGCGAGACAGATGCTATGGCCGAAGGCGTCGAGCCCGTGGAGTCTGAGCGGGAAGACCCCGATCACTCTATCTGCCGCTGGTGTGGCGGAACCCGCCTATACACCGCCTTCAGTGCCGGCGGCGGCGCGCTACCGGACACGGACTGCCTGCACTGCGACACTCACCTGAAGCGGTATGCGCAACTGTGGGACCACATCAACGGCGCCGGTGCCTGGGAGGCGAATCCTTGGGTGTGGGTGGTGAAGTTTTGGAGGGTTCAGCGTTGATCATCGACCCACGCTTTCGCCCATGCGATGCCTGCCGCGACGGCAAAGTCGAATGTTGCGTAGTAGCCCAGAGGCTCAGACGCCTCCAGAACGAGATGGTCCTGTTGCACGGTGCCAAAGGCTTCGAACGAACCATCCGACAGTTGCTTCGCAAAGCCACGAACGGTGTAGTCCTTGTAGCTCTCAATGCCCATGGTAGCCCCCCGCTGTTTTGGAGAATCGTAGCATGAAGCACATGACCACCCAGACCCTCGACGGCCAAGCCGGCTGCATCCTCTCCGACTGCGAGCAGTATCGCTATCGCCTCTGGCGCGAGTGGGACCGCAGTGCCCCAGCCCTTGGCTTCATCATGCTCAACCCGTCGACCGCAGACCACCAGGTCAACGACCCGACGATCACCAGGTGCATGCAACGGGCACTGGCTGGCAAGTACGGCCGACTGGAGGTGGTCAACCTGTTCCCGCTGCGCTCGACGGATCCGGACCGATTGTTGACCCACCCCGCTCCGCTGGGCGGCCGGCCCGACCGCAACGAGGGTGCCATCATGGACGCGATCGATCGTTGCTCAATGGTCATTTGCGCCTGGGGTGCTCACAAGTCGGCGCCTGCGCGCGCGGCCGAGGTGCTGCGGATCATTCGGATGTGCGGGCGCGGGAATCTGCTCCACCACCTAGGCCTAAACAAGGATGGCAGCCCGAAGCACCCTCTCTACATCGCAGCCAGTACCCAGCCCCAAAGGTTCATGCCTTAGGTGTCGGCGAAGGCATGAAGTTAGCGGGATCGCCCTCGACCACATCCAAGATCCTGATCGCAGAGGTCGTAAGGAATTCAGGCATCTCTACCCGCTCGCCGGCCCAATACTGGCGAGCCCGATAAATCATCGGTTGCAGAAACTCTGTGCCCTGCGGCAGGCCGACGAGGTTGAAGTCGGCTATGTGGGACGGCGCGTTCGGGTCAACGAGCTCGGCACGGTAGATTCGATGGCCAAACACGAAGCCGTTCGAAAACGCTTCCATCCCCCGGTGAGCATCATCGATGGTCGTAAAGAGAAATGAACAGTTCAACCTGCTGGGCAGATGAGGCCATGACTCCTTCCGTACCATCTCGAAAACAAGCTCACGCGATATCGCCCACGGATCGCCCTTGTCGGTGCGATAGGCGTTAATGATGCGGCCAAAATTTCCTGACTCGATAATCGACCCGGAACGCAAGGGCAGGTGCGTGATATGGAAAAAGGTGGTCGGCTTGTTCATTTTTTCGATTCGCTGTCTGTGGTTAGCACTGCCAGGTGATCTGCCCACGCCTGCATCATCTCCCGCCGTTCTGCCAGGTATTGCGCATGGTTGTAAGCCGCGCGCACCTTGTTCCGTTCGACGTGCGCCAGCTGACGCTCAATCACGTCAGGCCGAAACCCTAGCTCATTGAGCGCCGTTGAGGCCACCCCTCGAAAGCCGTGTCCCGTCATGCGCGAGTGGTACCCCATGCGGTACAGCGCATAGAGCATCGTGTTGTTGCTGATGTGGCCGGCCTTGCCCCGCGGGCTGTAGAAAAGGAAGTCGCGGTGGCCGGTGATTTCGCGCAGCTCGGTCAGCACGGCCAGCGCTTGGGTGGACAGCGGCACTATGTGCGGGTCGCGCATCTTCATCCGGTCGGCCGGTATGCGCCATTCTGCCTTCGCCTCGTCGATCTCACCCCAGCGCGCCTGGATCATCTCGGTGGTGCGCACGAAGGTCAGCGTCATAAACTGCAGCCCCAGGCGGGTCACGGCATCGCCCTCGTACGCATCAATGTCGCGCAGCAGCTGCGGCAGCTCGATCGGGGAGACACGGGCCTGGTGCTGGACCGGCTCTGACTTCAGAGCCGCGGCGCTGTCGATGTCGGCGGCCGGGTTGCGGTCGCACACGCCGTAGATGATCCCGTACTGGAACACCGCACGCATGCGCTGCAGGAGACGCTTCGTGGTGTCGCGCACGCCTCGGGCCTCGACCTTCCTGAGCAGATCCAGGACGGCCGGCGCCCTGATGTCGGCGATGGGCGTGCTGCCCAGCACCGGGAAAACGTCGTTCTCGAGCGAGGCCAGCACCTTGCCGGCGTAGACCTCGTTCCAGTTGCCCTTCTGCGTGGCGTACCAGTCCCTGGCCACCGCCTCGAACGAGTTGCCGGCGGCGATGCGCGCGGCGCGGCGTTCTTCCTGCTTCACGGCGCCCGGGTCGCGCCCGTCGGCAACGATGGCGCGCGCGGCTTCGCGCTGGGTGCGGGCTTGCGCCAGGGTCACCCCCGGGTACACGCCAAAGCCCAGGCGGCTCTCGCTGCCGGATGGCCGCACGTACTTGAACCGCCATAGCTTTCGCCCGTCAGGCATTACCTCGATATAGAGGCCCCCGCCGTCGAAAACCTTATAGGCCTTGTCGCGCGGCTTGGCGTTGCGGATTTTGGTATCGGTTAATGGCTCGACCGTGCGGGGCATCGCGTTAGGGGCACCGAAAATAGGGGCATTTGAAGATGCCCCTAAGGATGCCCCAAAAAGTGACGGATGCCAACGGGCGAAGGCGAACTTTGGCGAACGTCGATTCGCCGGAAAGCCTTTATTTACTTGGGGATGGAGGACTTCAGCGAACTGCCGCGAACTATTCTGTGGTCCCGCCGACAGGAATCGAACCTGTATCTAGCGCTTAGGAGGCGCTCGTTCTATCCATTGAACTACGGCGAGGGACAGGACTGTCAGGATCGGGAACCGCGGGCGCGGTGATCCTGGAGACGGCCCGGAGTATATCAAAATCCGCACCGGCCCGGCTCGCCGGCAGTGGCGGACCCGTCCCGGCGGCCTCGCCCGGCAAGGCGGCCGGACGACGGCAGGCGCATCGGCCGGCCGGCATGGCGCAGGGCGCGGCGCCCCGGCCGGTGGTGGCCGCGGGCGCAGTTGGCGGCGGCAGTGGCGCAGCTGCGGTGGCAGGCTTGTCCGCGCAGGTTGCAGCGCAATTCCCAGTCGATCAGTCCGGACATGGCAGGCTCCTTGATTCGGTGATGGCCGCGCGGTTCAGGCGAGGTCCAGGTTCAGGCCGCCCAGTTGGGCTTGCAGCAGCGCGCCCAGCAGCAGCCAGCCGATGTGCAGCGCGGCGCGCGGGCGGCGCATGCATGTTTCCACCTGCTCGCTGCGGCTTTCGCCGGACAGGCACCAGGAGCAGAAATGCTCACAGTTGTTGGTCAGCAAGTGGTAGGCGTTTTCGCCCACGCGGGAACGGGCGCGTTCGACGGCCTGGCGGCCGGCGAAGCGGGCGCAGGGCTCCGGCCTGACGGCGATGCCGAATCCGGCGGCGAAGGCTTCGAGGGTAGTTTCTTCAACCGGCGCGGCCTGCAGGGAGCGCGCGAAACCGGCGTAGTGGATGACGCGGCCGGCGCCGGCGTAGATCCCATGATGGGCGTAGCCGTGGCGTTCGGTGACCAGGTGGGCGCCGAGCGGCAGCGGGTCCGCGAAACGATCGTCGCTGCCGGTAGCGCGTTCTTGTTGTTCCTGGATGTTCATGGCTGGCCTCGGTGTGTCTGGTTGCTGCAGGCATTGCTGCTTCGTGCCAGACCAACTGCATCAACCATGCCAATACCAGGGAGGCACGGCCCGACAACGGTTTGGCGGAAATCCGGGGGTTTTGGATGGGATCGAGTGTCGGATGGCAGCCAACCGCGTGGCGGCAACTCTGTTGGCTGGCAGCCACCATTCGCCCCGCGCCGCGCGGCCTGGGCGGGCTGGCGGCAGGGATCGCGCGATGCTTGCGCTGTGGTGGGTCCATCCCGACACTGGCTGGCCGGGTGTCGGGTCGAGGCCAACGTGGCTGGACTGCCGGGGTGGGCCCCATTGTCCCCGCCCCGCCCTGCAGCCCGCGCCGGACTTGGGTTTCCAGTCGACCTGCTGCCACACCCATGCTGTGGCACGCGCCTTGCTCAATACCGGTACCGCCCCCGGCGCCACGCCACATCCACCGGAGACCGAACATGGCCACCCTTGCAATCAACGACCTCGCCAGCTGCCGCGAACTTGCTCCCGCCGCCATGGCCCGCGTGCGCGGCGCCGGCGGGCAGTGGGTGTTCGGGTGGATCCGCCCGTTCGTGCCCTCGTCTCCGCTGCCGCTCGGGACGGTGATCAACTTTTACGAGATCAACTACAGCTTCTATGCTGATCAGATGAACAACCAGTTCCAGAACATCGATATCCGCAACAACGCGCCAAACGCCAACATCAATGTCCAGGGCGACCAGGGCGCGAGGAACGACGGCAGGCTGATCTGATGCTGATCTGAGCGCCAGCGCCGCCGTGGCAGTGCCCCGGCTGGTCCGGGGCTTGACGCGGACCGGAGACAAGATTGGGTTTCGACTCGCACTTCCAGTGGACCTCGGCCGCATGCACGGACGTCGGGCGCGTGCGCGAGCGCAACGAGGACGCTTGCCTGGATCTGCCCAGCCAGGACCTGTGGGCAGTGGCCGACGGCATGGGCGGCCATGCCGTGGGAGACTTCGCCAGCCAGGCGGTGGTCCAGGCGCTGGCCACGCTGCCGCCGCAGCCCCGGCTGGAAGACCGGGTCGACGCCACGCGCGCGGCGCTGCAGGGCGTGAACCTGGCGCTGGTCGATGAAGCGGCGCGCCTGGGCGTGCGCTGCATCGGCAGCACGGTGGTGGTAATGCTGGCGGGCGATCGCCGTTGCGCCTGCGTGTGGGCCGGCGACAGCCGCCTGTACCGGCTGCGCGGCGGCCAGTTCGCGCGCCTCACGCGCGACCACAACCAGGTCGAGCGCCTGCTGGCGCGCGGGCTGATCACCCCGGAAGAAGCGCGCCACCATCCCGCGCAGAACACCATCACACGCGCCGTCGGCGCGGCCCCGACGCTGGCGCCGGAGCAGCTGCTGACCGAGGTCGCCGATGGCGACGTCTACCTGCTGTGCAGCGATGGCCTGAGCAACGAGGTCGACGATGACGACATCGCGGCGGTGCTGGCGCAGCAGGACGTTGCGCAGGCCGCGCCGACGCTGGTGCAGATGGCGCTCGATGCCGGCGGCCGCGACAACGTGTCGGTGGTGGTGCTGCGTGCGGCGGACCCGTACGGCTCTGACAAGACCCTGGTCAATCCCGAGCTGGACGCCTGAAGGCACGACCGCCGGCAGCCTCGCCGCCCTACCCCTTGCCGCCTTCGGCCTGCCGGTTGGCGCGGAAATCCTTCGAGTGGATGCCGTGCTTCTTCAGCAGCATCTGCAGGTGCGAGCGGTTCATGTCGAAGCGCCGCGCCAGTTCGGCGACGGTGCCGCCGACCTCCTGCAAGCCCCGTTCGAGGAAGGCCCGCTCGGCCTCGTCGCTGGCGGCGCGCTTGGCTTCGCTGAGGGACGTCGCCATGGCAATGTCGGCAGCGGCGGGGCCATTGCCCACCACCGCCAGTGCGGCGGGCCTGGGGCGGATGTCCTGCGGCAGTTGGGCCAGGTCGGCGGTGTCGCCGGCCAGGCAGCTCAGCCGGTACATCAGGTTGCGCAGTTCGCGGATATTGCCCGGGTAGTCGTAGTGCAGCAGGAAGTCGCGCAGCCGCGGCGTCAGCTTGAGTGGCCGGCGCTTGAGCATGCCGGCGGCCTCGTCACTGAAGTACGACACCAGCAGCGGGATCTCGTCGCGCCGCTCGCGCAGCGACGGCAGGCTGACGTGGATCACGCTCAGGCGATAGAACAGGTCTTCGCGGAAGGTGCCGGCCTGGCTCATGCGGCGCAGGTCCTTGTTGGTCGCCGCGACGATGCGCGTATCGACCGAGATCGCCTCGTCCGAGCCCACGCGCTGGATCTCGTGCGCCTCCAGCACGCGCAGCAGCTTGACCTGCCCGGTCAGCGGCAGCTCGCCGATCTCGTCCAGGAAGATGGTGCCGGTATGCGCGCTCTCGAACTTGCCGCGGCGGTCATTGCTGGCGCCGGTGAAGGCGCCCTTCTTGTGGCCAAACAGCTCGGATTCAAGCAGGCTGTCGGGGATGGCGCCGCAGTTGACCGAGATAAACGGCTTGTCGGTGCGTGAGCCATTGGCATGGATCACCTTGGCCATCAGCTCCTTGCCGGTGCCGCTCTCTCCATCGATCAGCACCGGCAGGTCGGTCGGCGCCGCCTTCTCGGCAATCTCCAGTGCCTCCAGCAACTTGGGGTTGTCGCCGAAGGTCCCTTCGAAAATAAAGCTGCGCTCAACCAGTGCCTGCCGGCGCGCGCGCGGCATGCGCTCGACTTCTTCCTGCGGCGGGGCCGCCTCGGCCGACGCGGCCTGCACGAAGCGCTCCTTGTGCGACAGCCCCATCACCTCGTCGCGCAGCGTGGTGACCTGCTTGAGCAGCTTCTCAATCTCCGGCCGGTCAAGCCGCGACGACCAGCGCAGCGTGGAACGCAGGATCTCGATCTTCTCGATCAGCCCGGCGAACGACACCGGGGACGTGACCGAGGCGGGGGTGGCTCCCTGGTTGTATAGCTTCATGCTGCGCTCAGTTGCTTCTGCACCAGTTGGAAATACATGCCCTTGCGCTCGATCAGCTCCTCATGCCGGCCCTGCTCGACGATGGCGCCTTCATACAGCACCAGGATCTTATCGGCCTGCATGATGGTGCTGAGCCGGTGCGCGATGATGACCGCGGTGCGCCCGCGCAGGATCTCCTGCATATTCGCCAGGATGTTGCTCTCTGACTGCGTGTCGAGCGCCGAGGTGGCCTCGTCGAACACCAGCAGGCGCGGGTCGTGGTACAGCGCGCGGGCAATGCACAGGCGCTGGATCTGCCCGCCGGAAAGCCCGATACCACGCTCGCCCACCACCTGCTCGTAGCCCAGCGGCAGCTTGCTGATAAAGGCGTGGGCATCGGCCATGCGCGCCACCTCCTCGATGCGGCGCCGGTCCGGGCTGTCGTCGCCGCAGGCGATGTTCTCGGCAATGGTCCCCGAGAACAGCAGGTTGGACTGCATCACGTAGCCCACCTGCGCGCGGTAGAACGCCGCGTCGATCACGTTCAGGTCATAGCCGTCCACTGTCATCGAGCCCTCGGTAGGCTTGTAGAAGCCCACCAGCAGCTTGGCCAGCGTAGTCTTGCCTGAGCCGCTGCGCCCGACGATGGCCACCATCTCGCCAGGGCGGATGGCGAAGCTGATGTTCTCCAGCACATAGGGCGTGTCTTCGCCGCCGTAGCGGAAGTACAGGTCCTTCATCACGATCTCGCCCTGCAGGTCGGGCAGCATCACGCGCGACAGCACGTCCTGCGGCTTCTGCTCGGGCTCCAGGTCGAGCACGTCGCCCAGGCGCTCCATCGCCACGCCGGCATCGTTGAGCTGGCCCCACAACGCCACCAGCCCCATCAGCGGCGCCAGCACGCTGCCCATGAAGGCATTGAAGGCGATCAGCTGGCCGATGGTGAGCTCGCGCTCCAGCACCAGCGTCGCGCCCACCCACAGCACCGCGATGGTGGTGGCGGCGTTGAGCAGCTGGCTCACCAGCCCCACCAGGATGTGGAAGGCCTGTGCCCGGTATTGCGCGTCCAGCGCCTTGGCGTACTTGCGCTCCCAGCGCAGCCGCACCGGGCGCTCGATGCCCATGCCCTTGACGGTCTCGGCGCCGCCCAGCGTTTCCATCAGGTAGGCCTTGGCATCGGTCGATGCCGCGAACACCTCGCGCGCATAGGTCTTGACCTTGGGCGTCACCACCACCGTCAGCGCCGCGATCGGGATCACGAAGGCGATCAGCAGCAGCGTCAGCTTGACGTTGTAGAGAAACATGATGGTGAAGTAGATAAACACCATCAGCAGGTTCAGCGCCGTGGTCACGGTCGACTCGGTCAGGAAGGCGCGGATGGTCTGGTTCTCCTGGAAGCGCGCGAAGATGTCCCCGGTCTTGCGCTTGGCAAAGAACGACAGCGGCAGCGACAGCGTGTGCTTGAAGAAGTGCGACATCATGGCGAAATCCATGTTGCGCACCATGAAGTTGGCCAGATACGCGCGAATCGTAGACATCAGCTGCGAGAACACGTTGGAGATGATCAGCCCCGCGATCAGCAGGTTCAGCAGCCCCACGTTCTGGTGCACCACCACGCCGTCCAGGATGTTCTGGATAATCAGCGGCGGGACCACCCCCAGCATCTGGATCACGAAGGTGGCCAGAAACAGGTGCGCCAGGATCCTCTTGTACGGCGCCAGGTAGCCGATAAAGCGCAGCCACGGCGAGCGCGACACCGACAGCTGGGTCATGCTCTCGCCCGGCGTGAACAGCAGGCAGGTGCCGCTCCAGCCGCGCTCGAACTCCTCGGCGCTCATCTTGCGGAAGCCGATGGCCGGGTCGGCCACCCACACCCAGCGCGACGAGATCCCGTACACCACCACGTAGTGGTACCCCTCCCAGTGCACGATGAAGGGAAGCTCGAACCCCATCAGCGAATCCCGCGTGCACTGCACCCCGCGCGTGGTGAAGCCGAGCGCTTCGCCGGCGCGCGCCAGGCTGTCGAGCGTGGCGCCCTGGGTGGTCACATTGGCCAGTTCGCGCAGCTTGCCCAGCGTCATCGGGATGCCGTAGTGCCGGCAGATCATCGCCAGGCAGGCCGCGCCGCAATCCATCTCCTCGGCCTGCTCCACCAGCGCGAAGCGGCGGATCAGCTTTTCGCCGAGCTCGGGCTTTGAATGCAGGTCCAGCAGCACCGGGCGCTTGCGCCGTTCGGCCAGCTTCTTCTGCCGATGCAACTCGCGGTCCAGCACGCGGATGCGCTCTTCCAGCACCTCGCGCAGGCGCGGGTTGCGCTCCAAAATCAGCTGCACCGTCTTCTCGGGAATCACCAGCAGGCGCACGTCGGTATCGGCAATGGCCGAGGCCAGCTGCTCCTGCCGCATCACGCAGGCGCGCTCGCCGAAGATGTCGCCCTGCCCCAGCGTCGCCAGCGGGTACTCGCTGCCCTCTTCGCTGCGCACGATGCGCACCGTGCCCTGGCGCACCACGTACAGGCGCCGGTCTTCGCGGCCGTCCTGCTTCAGGATCTCCTTGCCGGCCGCCACGCGCTTGACGCCGACGCTGCGCACGGCGTCTTCCAGCTCCTGCTTGTCGAGCTTGCCGCGCAGGTCGAACAGCCGCGCGACAAAGCCGCCGGCCGAGCTGATCGCGACATAGCTGGTGATAAACGCAAGCGCCGCCGGGTTGCCGGCCACCACCGGCTCGCCCACGCTGCGCGGGATCAGCAGCAGTTCGGTCTTGCCCGAGGCGCGCACCGACGACTCATGCCGGTAGTCGCGCAGCAGCGCGATATCGGCAAAGACCTCGCCGGCCTTGCGCACGCCCATGCTGATTTCCTTGCCGTGCTCCTCGTTGAACACGCGCACCGAGCCGGACTTGACGATAAACAGGCCCGGCGCCGCTTCGCCGGCATTGCAGACGGTGTCGCCAAAGCCGAAGGTCAGCACCTGCGCGGCTTCCGCCAGGCGTGCCAGCTCCTCCGGCACCAGCACCGACAGGATCTCGACGGTGGCGAGGAAGGCGGCCAGCGCCGATCCTGCCTGCGGCTGGTCCGGGGCAGGCGGGGCGGCGGGCTCGCCGCTCGCGCTAGCGGGCTTCGATGACATGTTCCTGCGCCCTGGCCATCAGCCAGTCTTCGCGCAGCAGGCGGCGCACTTCCACCGCCACCTCGCTATCGAGGGTGGCCGGGTGTTTTTCGCGCACCAGGAAGACTTCGAAGAAGGAACGGTCAGCCGACGGAAACGGTCCCAGCAGGTCGCCAGGCTCGGCATTGAACACCTTGGCCTCGATATCGGTCTTGAGCGAGCCGCGCAGCACCTTGCCGATCTCGCCTCCGCGCTCGCGCGTGTCGGCGATGGAATGCTCGCGCGCCATCTCGGCAAAGGCATCGGGATCATCCTGCAGGTACGAGATCAGCTCCTTGGCCTTGCCCTCGCTGTCGACCACGATATGGCTGACCTCGATGCTGTCGAAGCGCGGCGAGTTGAGCGCAAAGTACGCCTGCACCGCGGCCTCGCTGCACACCTGCTCCATCATCCGCTCCTGGTACAGGCTGTCGGTGACAAAGGCCTCGAATTCGTCCAGGCTGATGTTCAGCGCATCCAGGTAGTGATTCATGTCTGCGGCGCGATGCAGGCCCTGCACGCGGCGGAACTGGTCCGCGCGTTCCTGGATCTCCTCCGGCGTGACCACCACGCCCTGCCGCTTTGCCGCGTGCACGGTCAGCTTGTCGCGCACCATCTGCTCGACCAGCCCTTCGAACTGTCCGGTCAGCTTGAGCAAGCGCACGAACTCCTCGAAGCCAAGCACCTCGTCGTCGATACGCACAATACCAGTCATTTTCTCGGCTCCTTTGACGCCCGCGCGGTTGCGCGCCGGGCTGTCCCGATGTTCTGCGCCAGTCTCTCCCCGCTGCGCTAGCCGGCCACCTCGCGGAAGGGGTCAAGCCCCAGGTCGATCAGGCGGCGTTCGCGCACCACGATCTCTGCCGTGGCGGTCATGCCGTAACGCAGCGGATACTTGTTGTCGGCCACCGCGTAGTAGTCGCGCGCCAGCCGCACGCGGCCCTCGTAGACCGGCTGCTTGTCGGGTCCGCCCGGCTTGGTCGCGGGCGAGATGAATTCCAGCGTGCCCTCGATGATCCCGTAGCGCTGGTACGGGAAGGCACTGAACTTGAGCTTGACCGGCAGGCCCTCGCGCAGGAAGGCCCGGTCACGCTCGGCGATGACGATCTTCACCACCGGGCGCGCATCCTTGGGGGCAATACCGCCCAGCGGCGTGTTGGCCTGCACCTTGTCGCCGCGCTGGGTGGAGGTGACATCGGTGATCACGCCCGACACCGGCGCCAGGATCAGCAGGAAGTTGTCCTTGTCGATGTTCTCGAAGCGGATGCGCGCTGCCGCGTCCGCCACCAGGCGCGCGGTCTGCACCTGCAGGCGCAGCTTGTCCTCGGTGTTGGCGATCTCGCGCAGCGCCGCGTCGTACTGCACGCGCAGCCCGGCCAGGTCCTGGCCGCTGCTTTCTAGCTGGGAACTGGCCTGGGTAAGCTCGCGGCCCAGGCGTGCGTCCAGCTCCGTCAGCCGCGACTGCGCCACGCGCAGGTTGTTCTCCGCGTCCTGCGCCGCGGCGCGCTTGGCATCCACCTGCGACTGCGAAACGCCACCGCCACCCGGCAACGCCAGCAGGCGCGCGTATCGGTCCTGCTCCTGGCGCGCGAATTCGCGCGCGCGCCGGGCGTTCTCGAGGTTGCTGCGCGCTTCCTGCAACTGCGCGCGCTGCTGTTCGGCAAGCCGCGTGGTGCCTTCGGCGATGCGGGTCTCGTGCTGGCGCGTGGCCACGTCGATCTGCTGCTTGAGCGCCGCCGCGCGGCGTTCCATCAGCGCCTTCTTGTCGGGGAACTGCTTCCATTCGCGCTCGGAGTCTTCCAGCTTGAGCTGCGCTTCCAGCGCGTTGGCCGCGGCCTCGATCGCGCCGCGCGCATTCAGGCGCGCCAGCACGTCGTCCTTGGACACCGGTTGCCCCTCGGCCACGTAGAGGTCGGCCAACTCGCCGTCCACCGGGGCATAGAAGCGGCGCACCTCGGATTCCGGCGCCAGCGTGCCCTGCGCCGTGACAATGACATCGGCATGCCCGACGAAGGACCACACCAGCCCGCACAACACCAGCGTGAAAGTCGTGACGATGGTCAGCAGCCCCAGGCGCGACGGCTCGGCACTCAGCAGGCCGATGCCCTCGGCGCTGTGGTCTTCCAGCGCCTCGGAGAGTGGCTTGAGGCCGCCCTGGCGGGCATCGTCCTTCATGGCTGCCCCGCTTGCTGTGGCGCCGCGGCAGCCGCGGCCGGCTCCGGCGCCTTGCCGGTGTCTTCACCGCCGATCAGCTCCAGCTTGGTCTTGAGCACGGCGGGATCGAGCACGGTGCGCAACTCGCGCAGCGCGTGCCGCTGCTGGTCGGCCTCGGCGCGGATCTCTTCCTCGATCTTGGCGAGTTGCGCCAGGTCGGCGCTTTCGCCCGCGCGCAGTTGCGTGAAGATGCGCATGCCCTGGCGCGCGTCATCCTGTGCCTGCGACAGCAACCGGGCCTGCGCGCGGAACCTGGGCGAGATGCCGGGCTCGAGCCGCTGCTCGCTGCCGATCACGCCATTGCTGCGGTATTGCTTCCATGCGGCGACGGCGCTGCCCATCAGTTCCCGCGCGCGCCGCAGGGCACTGTCGCGCACGCCGTTGACGTCGGCCTCGACCGCCTTGGCGAAGTGGCCGTCATCGGCGGCATCGAGCATGGCGTAGAAGCCCAGCAGCCGGTCCTCATAGCCCTTGCTGCCGCGCGCGGACTGCAGCTCGGCGTACTGCGCCGCCACCTTCTGCTTGTGCGACAGGTCGCGCGCCAGGTCCTCGGCCCAGGGGCCGCCGCTGATCTGCTTGATCCCCGCGAGCGCTGCGGCGCTGTCGCCCTGCTGCCACGCCCTGGCCGCACCGGCATACTGGCGCACCATCTCCGGCGGCGGCAGGCGCGCGGCCAGTTGGTTGAACTGCGCCTGGAACGGCGGCGTGGCGAAGCGGCTCTCGGCAAGGCGCGCCACCAGCGGCCCGGGCCGGCGCGCGCGCAGTGCCTGCATCAGCGCGGTGTAGCGGTCCAGGTCTGACTGCACGCGGTCCAGCCCGGCCAGGCGCGGATACTTCTCGCGGTACTCGGCGATGACGGGCTGCAATGCCTCCGGGCGGTCGCGGCCGAGTTCGGCGGCAATGGTGGTGTTCAGCCGGTCGATCGCCGCCAGGTAGACCGAGGCGTCGTTCTGCAGGCGACGCACGTCGCTGAGCGCATCGGCGTAGAGATCGCGGAACGCCGGCACATCGGCCGCGATGCGCCCGAGCGCGCGCTGGTGCGCGGTGGTGTCCTGGTTCCAGTACGCCAGCAGTTGCCGGATCGGCGCCTCGTCGGTGTAGAGGCGGATCGGCGTGTCGGCGCCGCGCTGCGCGGTGAAGCGTTCGAGCCGGCCAATCCAGTCGAGTTCCGCCACCAGCGGCCGCGCATCGGCATTGTGCGCGCTGAGCTTGCGCATCCGGGCCAGCACGGCATCGGCGCCGCTGAAATCACCGGCCTTCAGCCTGGCGGCGAAAGCGGGCACGTCGGCACGCATCAGTGCCTCGGTGCCGATGGCCTGCACCTGGGCATCGCCGGGATGACGCGCCAGGTAGTTGTCGGCGGCCTGCGCCGCGCGCGCGTGATCGCCTGCGGCAAACAGCGCCTGCACTTCGCGCTCCGGCGCACCGCGCCAGTACACGGCCGCCCCCGCCAGCAGCGCGAGCAACAGCAACGCGCCGCCCCATCGCGCCGCGCGCCGCGTGCGTACGGAATCGTTCAGGCCGAACTGCCTGGCACCTTCGGCCAGCAGCAGCGCGGCACGCCCGCGCTTGCGGCGTGCCTGCGCGCCGTCGTGCGCGGCCGTGGCCGCCGCGGCCTGTGCCTCGGCCTCGGCGTTGACCTCGTCGTCCTGCTGCGCGGCATAGTCGACGCAGAAGATGTCGAGGAAGGAATCGGCGGCACCGACAAAGGTAGTGCGGTCATCCTCGTCGCGCACGGGCGAAGCCTGGGATGCGGGCGGCGTGTCGGGCGCAGCGACTGGCTGCAGCATCGAATGCGTCGCGGTGGCATCGCCGTCGCCGGTGTGCTGGACCTGCACCTTGTAGACAAAGTGGTTGCCGCCAAAGGCGATCAGGTCGCCGTCGTCCAGCGGCACGCCGTGGTCGGCCAGGCGCTTGCCGTTGACGAAGGTGCCGTTGGTGCTGCCCAGGTCCTCAACGAATGGCACGCCACCCTTGAGGTACACGTGCGCGTGGCGCCGCGACAGGTAGTTGACCTGCTGCGGATAGCTGTCGCGGTAGCGCGCGAAGGCGTCGTCGGCCTTGCTGATCAGGTAGGGGAAGCCGTCCACGTGCAGCGGCTGCAGCCCGACATCGCCGCGCTCGGGCACCAACGTCACCGCTACCCGCGGCGGCTCGGGCTGCGCCGCGCGCGGCGACAGCCGGACCCGGAACGACAGCGCCGGCCCGAAGGCCACCTCATCGCCATCGCTGAGCTGCGCCGGCTGGCGCGCCACCGCCGCGCCGTTCACGCGCGTGCCGTTCTTGCTGCCGAGATCCGCCACATAGACCGCGCCATGCTCGGCGAAGATGCGCGCATGCCGGCGCGACAGCGGTGCGGCCAGGTCTTCGGGGTAGGCGGCGAACGGCAGTTCGCTGCGTCCGACGGCGAACAGGTCTTCGTCGATGCGGATCTCGCCCAGCTCCGGGCGCGACACGGGCGTCAGGAACACATCGAATTCCTGCGCCAGATCCTGAGAGAATTCCCGCGTGAATCCCTGGGCCATTTTCACCGGCATTTCCATGATCAGTGCTTCGTCAGGAGCCATGTTTCCAGCAAGCCAACAGCGCGGCTGCCGCGGCGGCAGGCCAGGGGATGAAGCGACTAAGAACATAGTAGGCGACGGCAAAGGCTAGTCAATCGGGACGCGGAACGCGCGGTTGGCGCGGCAGCGGCACATGCAGCGGGGCAGTGGCCAGGGCTATGGGCGCGTTGCGCAACGCGTTGCAGGCGCCGGCATCACCTGAACCGCCCTACAGCACCGTTGGCAGCACTTACTGCGGCGGATTCGACGCCGCGTTGCGCACGTCGGTATCGGGCCAGCCACCGCCAAGCGCCTTGTACAGGGTGACGGTGTCGGCCAGGATCTGTTGGTGGACCGCCAACAACTGCAGTTGCGCGGCCAGCAGCGAGCGCTCGGTCTCGAACACTTCCAGCTGCGAGACCACGCCCTCCTTCAGTTGCGCCTCGATCTGCGCGGACACGACGCGCAGCTGCTCAACCTGCTGCTGCAGCTCGATGCGCTGCTTCTTGTGCGCGTCGACATTGACCAGTGCGCTCTCCACCTCTTCGAACGCGGTCATCACGGTGCGGCCATATTCGTTTTCCGCCACGCCCACCTGCGCCTCGGTGGTCTTCACGCGCGCGCGCACGCTCGGGTCGAGCATCGGCAGGTTGATGCTGGGCATGAAGCCGAAGGTGAATGACTTGAGCAGGTCGCTCAGCGCAAAGCTGGCGGTGCCGCCGCGCGCGGTCAGGCTGATGGTGGGCAACTGCGCCAAACGGGCCTGGCCAACGATGTTGTACGCGGCCAGCACGCGGTATTCCGCCGCCACCACGTCCGGGCGGCGCGCCAGCAGTTGCGACGGCAGCCCGGCCGGCACCGCGGGCGGCTGCACGCGGTCCTGCAGGCGCCCCGCCGGCACCTTGAGATTGCCCGCGGGCACACCGACCAGCGTGGCCAGCGCGTTTTCAGCCACATCGCGCGAACGGCGCAGCTCCAGCAGGTCCTTGTTCAGGCGGTTGATTTCCGCCTGCTGCTGCATCACCCGGATCTTTGGCACCAGGCCGTTCTGGTACATGGCCTGGTAGGTCGACAGGATCTGCCCGTTCTTGGCCACGGTGCGCGCCTGCTGCTCGATCTGCTCGTCGAACTGCAGGATCTGGAAGTAAGTGGTCGATACATTGGACACCAGCGTCAGGTAGCCGGCGCGCCAGTCGGCCTCGGTGGCGCGGAACTCGGCGGTCTGCGCCTGCACGCCCTTCTCGACCTTGCCCCAGATGTCGATGTCCCAGTTCAGCTGGGCGCCGGCGTTATAGGTCCAGGTGGACTTCTGCCCGGTGCTCTTCTCGAAGCTCGCACCGGCGCCGATATCGATCACCGGCAGCCCGCCGGCACGGGCCTCGCCGATCTGCGCGTTGGCCACGCGGATGCGCGCCGCCAGCACCTTGATGTCGTAGTTGCCGGAAAGCGCCTGGTCGATCAGCCTGTTCAGGTAAGGATCCTTGAAGCCCAGCCACCAGTTGGGCTGCACCGTTTCGGCCGGCGATACCGTGATCGATTCCTGGCGCGTCCATTCGGCCTTGGCCGGGGTTTCCGGGCGCTGGTACACCGGCGGCCGGAAATCGGCGCAGCCTGCCAGCAATGCCGCGCAGGCGGCCAGCGCGGCCAGCCAGGCGGTACGGTGCGGCGCGGCGGTTGACGCAACCGCGGGCGAGGCAGTGATGGATTCAGGCACGATGGGTTCCTGCGTGCGACGGCGGCGGGCGGGATGCGCTGGAGATACCCCAAGGCCTGCCGGGGCCGCGAAGTCTGTCTGTATTGTGGTGCGCGCTGGCGCGCGCTCCAACCCCGATATGCAAGGGCTCAACAAAAGCGCCGCGGGGACGCCCCCGCGGCGCTGCGCCATCTCAACAAGCTTCTCAACGATAGATATTGTTGCTGGCGTTCTGGTTGGTATCCACATGCGAACGGACATGGTCGAGGAAGGCCGAGCCATTGCCGTTCAGGTTGGTCACGGACTGCAACTGCGCGATTTCCTGCTTGGCGGTGATGCTGCTGTCGAACGCGAGCTTGATCGGCGCATACACGGCGGCAAAGGGCAGGTACGACAGGCCGCCGCGCACGGCATGCATGCGCTTGCTGTCGAGGGTTTCGGTGGCGGACAGGTCTTTGATGGTCAGCGTGGTCATGATGGTCTCCGGTATCGGTAAGAAGCAGCTAGCTGGCGCGCAGGGGCTCAGCCGTAGATGTTGTTGGTGGCGTTCTGGTTGGTGTGCACGTCGGACTTCACGTGGTCCAGGAAGGCCGAGCCGTTGCCATTCATATTGGTGACGGTCTGCATCTGCGCGATTTCCTGCACGGCGGTGATGCTGTGGTCGAACGACAGGTTGAGCGGGTGGTACACCGGCATGAACGGGAGCAGGGTGCGGCCGCCGCGAACGGCGAGCATGCCCTTGCGGTCCAGGGTGTCGACGGTGGTCAGGTCGGTGATGGTCAGCGTGGTCATGATGGTCTCCGGGTAGAGGAAGGTGTTGCCTTGGTGGTTGGTCGAGCATCGGGTTGGTGTCGCGCTCAGGAGGGACAATCGCAGGGAGCGTGCCAGCCCCGGCGCCATGGCCGCGCGGATCACGGAAGTGCCTGTAAACACGGGGAATTTTTCTTGCCGCCAGCGCCGGCGGCGGAGGCGCGGCGAGCCTGCGTCAGCGCGCACTGGCGGCGCGCAGCCAACAGCTTGCCCGTCGATGTTGGATGGCGACCGACACTTGCGGCGCCAGCGCACAAAAAAAACGGCGCATTGCGCGCCGCCGTCACCGCAGGGTCCGGATCACTTCACGTAGATCGTGATCCTCTTCGAATAAACCGGCGGGTTGGTGGGAATGTGCTTGTCATCCCCCATCAGCAGCTGCAGCGTATGCTTGCCGGGCGGCAGCTCGATCATGGTCTCGGTCTCCCCCGCCCCGAAATGCAGGTGATTGCGGTCATTGGGGATCTCCTTGTCCATCGGCGGCAGGTCCACATCGACAAGCAGGTGATGGTGCCCAGTATTGGGATACTTCACGTCCTTTGGCGCCACCCCCATATTGCGCAACCCGAACCAGACCTTGAATGGCTTGCCCGCGGGCATCGTCTGCCCGTCGTTGGGCCAGCCGATATACAGGTAGGCGTTGGGCGGCGCCGGCGTCGAACCACCCTGCACCACCGCTGACAGCAGCAGGCTGGCGGCAAAGACAGCCGCGGCAAGTAGTCTGGACATGGTGCTCTCCCTGTTTGCTGATCGGCCTAGGTTCGGCTTCCGCGGCGCGCGCTGCCCCGCTATTTCACCGTGATCGTGATCTTCTTCGAATAGATCGGCGGCTCGAACGGCACGTGCTTGGCATCGCCCATCAGCAATTGCAGCGTGTGCTTGCCGGGCGGCAACTCAATGCGCGCGTCGGTCTCGCCCGCGCCGAAGTGCAGGTGGTTCTTGTCCGAAGGGATTTCCTTGTCCAGCGGCGGCAGCTCGGTGTCGACCAGCAGGTGGTGGTGCCCGCAGCGCGGCGACTCGACGCCCTTGGGGCACACGCCCATATTGCGCAGGCCCATGCGCACCCAGAACTTGCCGCCGCTGATGACCGTGCCATCGTGCGGCCAGATGATGTAGGCCTCGGCATTGGGCGGGGCTGCCGTCGACAGCGACAGCGACGGGGCCGCGGCGAGGGCGGCAACCGCCAGCAGGCGGAACAGGAATCGTCTGGACATACGCGGCGCCTCCCGGATAACAGTCCGAAACCCGATCACGTTGTCCCGAAAGCCCATTCTTGTTGCTTGTTGGTCAGCGCTCGGCGATTCGTCATTCAGGTTAGGTCGCAAGCACGGAAAAAGCGAACCCGGCGCGTCGCGGTTGCGTGCCAATGCCCCGCCGGAGACACACGCGCTGTGCTATCTTGAAGCAAGCCGGTCGACGTCTCGGCAACACCACAATGCGCCCCCGACGCATATGCCGGCAGCTACCGGCATGCAGCGGGATCGCCGCGGCTCCAGCGAGGTGTGAAGATGTGGCGCAATCTACCAGTCGTACGCACGGCCGCCATGGCCGCCATGCTCGCCGCCGCGCCGCTGCCTGCGCAGGCGGCCGCCGCTGCCGCCGGCCCCGCGGCCACGGAACCGCTGCTGCTCGCCGGCATCATGCCCAAGAACACCGAGGAGCAGTACGAGCTGAGCTTCTGGGAATCGATCAAGAACAGCAATTATGCCGGCGACTACGAGGCCTACCTGAAGCAGTACCCCAACGGACGCTTCGCGGTGCTGGCCAGGGCGCGCCTGGAGCGGCTGGCGGCGTCCGCCTCCGCACCCAAGGCCCAGGCGCCCGCACCGCCGCCCCGCTCCGGCACCTCTGCCGGGGGCCAGGTCACGCGGCCGCCGGCACCGGCCGCGGCAGCGCGTCCGGCATCGCCGCCCGCTGCGTCACCTGCTGCGCCACCTGCTGCGCCACCTGCTGCGCCACCGGCAACGGCATCGCTGCGCCCGGGCGCGGCGGCGGGCGGCGCGGTCAGCGCCACATTGCGCACCGGCGAGATCCGCGATTGCCCGGCCTGCCCGGTGCTGGTCCCCCTGCCGGCGGGCAGCTTCACCATGGGCAGCAGTGCCAGCGATCCCGCCGAGAAGCCCCCGCACCACGTCACCATCGGCCAGCCGTTTGCCATCGGCCGCTATGAGGTCACGGTCGAGCAATGGAATGCCTGCGCCGACGCCGGCGGCTGCCAGCGCGTCCCCACCGTCGCCGACAGCGCGAAGAACGCGCCGGTGCGCGACGTCAGCTGGGACGACGCGCAGCAGTACGTGGCCTGGCTCAGCAAGACCACCGGCAAGTCCTACCGGCTGCCCACCGAGGCCGAATGGGAATACGCAGCGCGCGGCGGCACCGCCAGTGCCTACTGGTGGGGCGACCAGATGCGCAAGGGCAATGCCAACTGCAAGGACTGCGGCGACCCATGGAGCCAGGATGCGCCGGCCGCGGTCGGGACATTCGCGGCCAACCCGTACGGCCTGCACGACGTCAACGGCAGCGTGTGGGAATGGGTGGCCGATTGCTGGCACAGCTCATACAAGGGCGCGCCCGCCGACGGGCGCGTATGGAACGAGAACGCCTGCGGCGCACGCGTGATCCGCGGCGGCTCCTGGCGCGAGGGGGCGAGCTACATGGTGTCGTCCACGCGCTTCAAGTACAGCCCCAGCGTGCGGCAGTCGCAGAACGGCTTTCGCGTGGCGCGCGACATGAAGTAGCGGCTGGCGCAATTGCCAAGCGGCAAGCCGGCCGGCTGGCGGCAATCAGCGCGCGCGCGTGGAGATCTGCACCAGGTCCGCGCTGATGCGGTCCCGGCCATAGGTGCGCGCCATCTGCGCCAGCGGCTTTTCCAGTGCCTTCAGGTAGTCCTTGTGCAGCTCGACCTCGGCGCGCCGGCCATCGAACAGCGGCGCGGGCGTGGTCAGCAACACCACCAGCTCGGTGCCGAACGGCCCGGAGATGATCCAGTCGCCACCGTCGCCAACCGTGGCGCCATGGCTGGGCGGCGCCTGGTGGGCGGGCACGCGCGCGCTCGGCACCATGTGCGCCACCTTGCCGTCGGCCGCGAAGTAATCGACATAGACATAGGAGTCGCGCGCCGGCGTGCGCAGATCCAGCACCAGCGGTGACCCTTCGGTCAGCTGCGTGCCCTGGCCGCGCAGCCGCAGCGACGAAGCCGTGCCCCCTTCGCGGTGGCCCGACCAGTACGGCGCGATCAGGGTGGCCACGTCGCACTTGTCGGCGGCCAGCGGCTGGGTGTCGATCGACACGCCCTTGAGCTCCTTGACGCCCGGCAACGCGCTGAGCTGCTCGCGCAGCCGCACGGCGCCGACGCTCTCGGCCAGGAAGCCACGCACACGCAACGTCTGCGCCTGCTGGGTGGCGGTGAGCAGCGAGCACGGCACCGCGGCCAGCATCTTCGTGACGTCGGCCATCGACAGCACCGCCGGGCGGGCAGCCGGTGCGGGCGGGATGACCGGCGCTGCGGGCACCGGTGTAGCCGGGGCCTCGACGCGCGCATCGCCAGCCGGTGCTTCGGCCTGGCGCTGCGAATGCCAGGCGTAGTAGCCGATCGCCGACACGCCCGCCAGCACGGCCAGCGCGCCGCCTGCCATCAGCGGCGAGGGGCGCCGCGTGGACACCACCGGCACCGCGCTCATGCCATGCAGGAAGCGCGCGACGGTGGGCGTGCGTGTCTCGCGGTCGAGCGACAGCGCCTCGCGCAGGGTCTTCCACTGCGTGCGGCTCAACTGCGGCGGCTGCGCCGGCTTGAGCCCGGCATCGCGCGCCTGGTTGGCCGAGAGCCGCTGGTAGGGATGCTTGCCGGTCAGCAGTTCATAGGTCACGCAGGCCAGCGCAAAGATGTCGTCGCGCGGGTCGGGCTCGCAATGGTCGAACATCTCCGGGCTGGCGTAGGCTGGCGTCATGCCACCCAGCGAGCCGGGATCGAACACGGTCCGGTCGGACTCGTCGGCCGGCGGCAGGAAGCCGCGCGCGATGCCGAAGTCGATCACCTTGACCTCGCCGTTGGCGGTCAGGAAGACGTTGGCGGGCTTGAAGTCGCAGTGCACGAAGCCGCGCTCGTGCGCGTATGCCAGCGCATTGCCCATGCCGTTGATGATCGACATGGCGCGCGCCATCGGCATGCCGGTGAAGCCCGGGGCCTTGAGCACATGGTTGAGCGAAGAGCCTGACAGGTATTCCATGGTCAGGAAGACCACCGGCCCGTCGCGGTCGAAGTCATAGACGGTGACGATATTCCGGTGCGCCAGCGTCTGCGCCTTGCGCGCCTCGCGCTGCAGCGCCATCAGCGACTTGGGGTGCCCGCTGAACTGCAGGTTCAGCACCTTGATGGCGATATAGGGCTTGCGGTCCGAGGCTTCCAGCTTGCGCAGGTCGAGCGCCTTGTAGACCGTGCCCATGCCGCCCACGCCCAGGCATTCTTCCAGCACGAAGCGGCCGTTCAGCGTATCGCCCACGCCCTTGGTATGCGCCGCCTGCGGCAGCGTGCCCGGCTCGGGCGAGGTCGCATACAGCGAGCCCGTCTGCGTGCCGGCCAGGCGCGTGGCCTCGGTGGCGCCGTCGTACTGCGTGGCGCCGCGGCGCTCGATGCGCCGCATGACTTCGGCATAGACCGCGGGCGGGAACGGGAAGCGCGTGTTTTCCTCGATGACCACGCGCGCGGCCTGGCTGGGCGTGGTGGGATCCTGCGCCAGCGCCGTTTCGAACGACGCAACAAACTCGTCGTCGGAGAGACCGCCGTTCTGGAACTTGCGGATCAGTTCTTTGAGACTGGCCACCGGATGCCCCGACATGGTTGCTGGCACGGCGCATCCCACGATGCGGATATGCCTGCCTTCGAGATGGATACTAGTGCGCACCCAAGGCATGCGCAAACCATGCGAAGCCGGCGTGCAACGCCGCGCGCGGGCGCCCCCTGCCAATCGCATCGCCTTTGGCGCGCCACTGTCGCGGCCGCGCCAACACCGGCACGCCGCCTGTTGGCCGCGGCCCGTCACCCGTGGCATGCGGCAGCGCCCGCAGCCAGTGCCCGCAAGCCGACATCGAAAATAAATCGCCCGTGTTTTCAGGCAGTTGCGCGTGACTGGTCGGGACCGGCAACGGCATTGGCACAGTCCCTGCGTTAGTACCTCCCGAGCGCGACACCAACCCGATGCTCGAAACCAGACCCAAGGCAGTACCTTCCTCTACCGGAGACCATCATGACCACGCTGACCATCAAGGACCTGTCCTCCACCGAAACCCTGGACCGCAAGGGCATGCACGCCGTACGCGGCGGCCTGGCCTACATGCCGTTCGCCGCGGTCTACAGCCCGGTGAAGCTGTCGTTCGACAGCAGCATCAAGGCCGTGCAGGAAATCGCCCAGATGCAGACCGTCACCAACATGAACGGCAACGGCTCGGCCTTCCTGGACCATGTCCGTTCGCATGTGGATACCAACCAGAACGCCAGCAACAACATCTACGGCTGAGCCCACGCGCCCCAGCCACCCACACCCACGCACTGACCGATACCGGAGACCATCATGACCACGCTGACCATCAAGGACCTGCCCGCCGCCGAAACCCTCGACAGCAAGCGCATGCACGCCGTGCGCGGCGGCCTGGCCTACCTGCCCTTCGCCGCCGTCTACACGCCGATCAGGCTGTCGCTGGACAACAGCATCAACGCCACGCAAAGCATCGCGCAGATGCAGACCGTGACCAACCTGAACGGCAACGGCTCGGCCTTCCTGGACCACGTCAAGTCCGACGTGCACACCAACCAGAACGCCACCAACAACATCTTCGGCTGATACGCCCTGGCCACTGCTGGCGCGCAGATGCTGCAATCTCCGCGCCAGCAGCCCCCGGCACCTGACTCAAAGGAGCACCACCATGTCATCGATCCTCGTCCGCGATCTCGCCCTGAGCAAAGAACTCGACCGTGCCTCGCTGTGCGCCGTACGCGGCGGCAACTCGTGGCTCAGCCGCGGTGTCGGCAGCGTCGGCCCGCTGGCCAACGTCACCGTCAACGTCAACCAGAACATCGCGCAGCTGCAGAGCATCAACGTCAACACGCTCAACAACAGCATCGTCGGCCCCGACTTCGGCCCGGTGCGCGTCAACGTCAACCCCTCGCAATGGGCCGGCAATTTCGCCGCAGTCTGAGCGCACCGCGCGGCGGCCCCGCGGGCAATACCGCGGACCGCCTCGCCTATACTGAAGCGGTCCCGCGGCCGCATGGCCGTGGCGCCGCTTGACCGGAGACAGCCATGGCAGTGATCGTCATCAAGGATTTGCCCGACAGCATGGATCTCGACCGGCAGGCCATGACCGCCATCCTGGGCGGCGGGCGTACCGCCGGCGGCCAGGCATGGCATGGCCTGCGGCGCCAGGACACCGCGCGCATCGTCGACTACCCGGGCGGATTGCCGGGCAACCGCCATGTGATGCCGCAGGAGCAGCCGCTAGGGCGGCTGCCGCGCAAGGCCGCTGGCAAGGATGCAGAAGACTGAACCGCAACCACAACCGCCAAATGAAAAGCCCGCCATCGCTGGCGGGCTTTGGATGCGGACGGGCCCGGACCACCTGGGTCACGCGGTCAGCAGTTCGGTCATTCTGTTCCAGGCAGGCTTCCCATGATTCCGCCCATGATGCATGAAGCGGACGCCCATCCGGACCACCCGGAGAGTCGCAGGAAGTCTGGCGCGTGGAGTCAATGACCGCAGTGCTCGCCGCGAACAGCGGCCCAATGCCGCTGCAGGAGGTCAAGCGGGAGCGTTTTCGTCCGCCCCGTGCGGGCATCCTGTGTGCTCGCGCCTCCAGTATAGGCGGGGGTTTTCGCCTTTCAACCAGCGTGGCGCGGGGCGCGTCCGGAAGGTGACGAGCGCCTGACATATCCGGTTACGTTTTCGCAGTGCAACAAAAATTCCGTACTCTGCTATAATCCGCGCCGTGAGTTTCGCAACTGTGAGATCCGCCAAACGCCCGGCTTCCTGCCGCGGCGAATCCGCTGCCCTCCCAAGCTCTGTTTCCTCGCTGCCGGACGCCTAGTCATCACTTCATGGCCCCAGCCGCCCAGCAGAACGCACCGCTCACCTGACGTCGCCTCGTCTCCGATCCTGTTGAACAGCCTGAAACCTGAGCTGTTTGCCTGCCAGGGATACGGCCGGACCGCCTAGCGGGACCAGCCACCGCCCTGCCTGCCGCCGTACTGCCAGCTGTGTCTGTCGTAACGGCCTCACCGATTGGCGCCGAAGCCTTTTTAAGACTTTGCACTGCGCCCACCCCATTTTGCTTTGCCGGGGTGCCATGCATTTATTTGACCATTCCGACATGACCCAGCACGACATTCGTGCGGAGCAAGCTATTGCCTCCGCGACCGACGCTTCGATCACTTCCGACGCTGCCCAGAGCCCGCTCGACAAGCTCGACGCCCTGCTCAACCCCAGCCCGGCAGTTGAAGAAGCCCCGGCCGTGGAAAGCGGTTTCGCCACGCTTGGCCTCGATGCGGCCATCCTGCGCGCCCTCTCCGAACTGAACTACAACACGCCCACGCCGGTGCAGGCCCAGGCCATCCCGGCCTTCCTGGCCGGCCGCGACCTGCTGGTCTCGAGCCAGACCGGCTCGGGCAAGACCGCCGCGTTCATGCTGCCCGCGATCCAGCGCATCAGCGAAATGCCGGCGCCGCAGCGCGCGACCGAGCCCGCCAAGCGCATGAAGGGCAAGCGCCCCCGCCCGTCGCCGGCGCAGCCCGCACTGCTGGTGCTGACCCCGACGCGCGAACTGGCCCTGCAGGTGACCGAGGCCGCCGCCAAGTACGGCCGCAACCTGCGCCGCATCGTCTGCGCCAGCATCCTGGGCGGCATGCCCTACCCCAAGCAGCTGGCCGCGCTGGCCAAGATGCCTGACATCCTGGTGGCCACGCCGGGCCGCCTGCTCGACCATATCGACGCCGGCCGCATCGACCTGTCGGCCCTGCAGATGCTGGTGTTCGACGAAGCCGACCGCATGCTCGACATGGGCTTTGCCGACGACATCGACGCCATCGTCAATGCCACCCCGGCCACGCGCCAGACGCTGATGTTCTCGGCCACGCTGGATGCGCGCATTGCCCAGCTGGCCTCGCGCCAGCTGCGCGACCCGCAGCGCATCGAGATCGCCGCGGCCCGCGCCGACCAGAGCCATATCGAGCAGCGCCTGCACTTCACCGACGACATGTCGCACAAGGAACGCCTGCTGGACCACCTGCTGCGCGACGCGACGCTCAAGCAAGCCATCGTCTTCACCGCGACCAAGCGCGATGCCGATTCGCTGGCCGAGCGCCTGTCCGACACCGGCTTTTCGGCCGGCGCGCTGCACGGCGACATGACCCAGGGCGCGCGCAACCGCACCCTGACCGCGCTGCGCCGCGGCAACCTGCGCGTGCTGGTGGCCACCGACGTGGCCGCGCGCGGCATCGACGTGCCCGATATCACCCACGTGGTGAACTTCGACCTGCCCAAGCAGGCCGAGGACTACGTGCACCGCATCGGCCGTACCGGCCGCGCGGGCCGCTCGGGCACCGCCATCAACCTGGTGAACCACAACGACATGTTCCAGTGGAAGCGCATCGAGCGCTTCACCAACCAGCGCATCGACGCTTCGGTGATCGAAGGCCTGGAGCCGCGCCGTTCGCCCAAGCCGCGTTCCAACTTCGGCGGCAAGCCGGGTGGCGGCCGTGGTGACTTCCGCGGCAATGGCGGCGGCTACCGTGGCGGCGAACGCAGCTTCGGCGACCGCAAGTTCGGCGGCGGCGAAAGCCGCACCGGCTTCGGCGAGCGCAAGTTCAGCGGCGAGAGCCGCGGCTTCGGCAACCGCCCGGAAGGCGCACGCCCGTTCGGTGACGACAACCGCGGCGGCTTCGGCAATCGTGAAGGCGGCTACCGTGGCCAGGGCCAGGGCGGCCAGGGCGCCGGCTACCGCGGCGCCAACGACGGTGCGCGTGGCTTCGGCAACCGCGAAGGTGGCCGCAGCTTCGGCGACGACAACCGCGGTGGTTTCGGCAACCGCGACGGCGCCGCCCCCCGCAGCTTTGGCGACAACAACCGTGGTGGCTTCGGCGACCGCACTGGCGGCGGCTATCGTGGCAACACCGGTGGCAACGGCGACGGCCGCAGCTTCGGCAACCGCGACGGCAACCGTGACGGCAATCGCAGTTTCGGCGGCAATGGCAGCGGCAACCGCAACAGCCGTTCGCGCTACGAGCGTTGATGCAGTGGTGCGCTAAGCGCACCTGCCAGGCAGAAGAAAGGGCACCCTCGGGTGCTCTTTTTTGTTGTCGCGTACAGCCCGCTACGGCGCGCAGGTGCGAAAGCCGATGAAGGACAGGTCGTCCTCCGGCAACCGCGCCCACCTTGCCCGCACATGGCGCAGCCGCGCGGGGCTGGCGAACGACACACCGCGCACCGCCTGGTGCGTGCCGAAGCGCCCCACCACCTCGCTGTCTGACGGCGCGGCGGCAAACCCGGCGTACGGCTCATAGGGCGTGGCAGTCCACTCACGCAGCGTCCCCCACTGCAGGCCGCGGTTCTGCGTCGCGGCAAGCTCCCATTCCGATTCCGCCGGCAGGCGCCGCCCCGCCCACACGCACCACGCTTGCGCCTCGTACAGCGTGACATGGCGCACCGCCTCATCCGGATTGAGCGTGCGCCGCGTTCCGAAGCGCTCCACCATCCAGGCGCGCGATTCCGGATGGCGCGACCAGTAGCGCGGCGCCGAGCGTTCCTGCGTCATCAGCCACTGGCGCCCCGCTGCCGACCACCACGCCGGGTGCTCGTAGCCGCCGTCCTCGACGAACTCGAGAAACTGCGCGTTGCTGACCGGCGCCATGTCCATTTCAAACGCGGGCACGTAGGTGGGCTGCGGCGGCAGCTCATCGGGCCAGGCAAAGCCGTCGGGATCGCTCCAGCCGAGCGTGAAGCGACCGCCCGGGAAATGCAGGGTGCCGCCATGCCCCGCAGGCTGCACCGGACCGGCGCCGATGGCCTCCGCGGGAGCCATGCCCAGCGCCTGCAACAGCGCGGCCACGCCTTCGCCCTGGGCATCCTCATGCAGCAGCGCGCGGCGGTACGGGTACAGGGTCAGGTCGCTGTCGTCGGCCAGCAGCGCAATCCGGCGCAGCACGCCGTCGAGCACGTGGCCGGCGTAGCGCTTGACCACCGCGACGTCGGGCAGCGTGACCTCCCAGCGCTCGTCGGGGCCGATGCGGTCCGGGTCGAACCACTCGTCGGCGCCGTCCAGCAGCGACGGCTCAGATGCCACCGGCACCGGCACGCCGCCGCGGTCCACCTGGCGCACGCCGCGCAGGCACCACCACTCCGCATGCCAGGCCACGTGCCCGAGCGTCCACAACGGCGGATCGGCATCGTACTGATGCGGCACGTCCCAGGCGCGGCGCGTCTGCCCGAACGGTGCCAGCCACGCCAGCGTGCGGTTGCGCGCATCGACCAGCGCCTGCGCCAGCCCTTCGCGCGGCAGCCGGCGCGGGTCGGACCAGGTCGCCTTGCCGCCGGTGAAGTAGAGATCGGGAAGCATGGGAAAGCCGCTCATCGGGAAAGTCCGTGCAGGGGAGTGAACAGTGGACAGGCAGTGACCGAAGCAGGCAACTGCTGGCCCGGCGCTCGCACGCCAGGCCGGCCGCGGTCATTATGACACTACCTGCCATCCCCGCCGGATGGCGCCCGCGCGGGCGGATCAGCCGCGCGCGTGGAACACGGCGAACCAGCCGCTCGGGTCGGTCCAGTACACCGGGTCGTCAAACCCGGCGGCTTCCAGCAAGAGCGTGAAGTCCTCCGGGCGGTACTTGTAGGAGTCCTCGGTATGAATCCGTTCGCCGGCGGCAAACTCGCGCGCGCCGCCCTGCCACTGCACGCGCACGTCGCAGCACGCCTGCAGGTGCATCTGGATGCGCGAGGCCGCGCGGTCGAAGCTCGCCACATGGCGCCAGTCGTCCAGCGAGAAATCCGTGCCGACGATGCGGTTCACGTTGCGCAGCACGTTGCGGTTGAACGCGGCGGTGACGCCCAGCGCATCGTCATAGGCAGACACCAGCGTGGCTTCGTCCTTGTGCAGGTCGACCCCGATCAGCACGCCGTCGCCGCGCCCGGCCGCGCCGCGCATGCGCTGCAGCAACGCCAGGGCCTCGACCGGGGCGAAATTGCCGATGCTCGAGCCCGGATAGAAGAACAGCCGCCTGCCGCGCCTGACGTTGGCGGGCAGATCGAACGGCGCACACAGGTCGGCGCCCAGGCCCAGCATCGGGATGTCGGGATGCTGCTGCTGCAGCGACGACAGCGTCGCGCGCAGGAACTCTATGGAGATATCCAGCGCCACGTACTGCGCCGGGCGCAGGGTGCCAAAGAGCCTGGCAGCCTTTTCGCAATTGCCCGCACCCAGGTCCACCAGCACGCAGCCGCTGCCGGCACGCGCGGCGATGGCGGGCGCCGCGCTGGCAAAGATCGCGGCCTCGGTGCGGGTCGGGTAGTACTCTGGCAGGTCGGTGATGGCTTCGAACAGGCGCGAGCCCAGCACGTCGTAGAAGAACTTGGGGCTGATGGCGGCCTGCCCGGCACGCAGCCCGGCCAGCACCTGCTCGCGCAGCGCGCCGCTGTCCTCGCGGTACTGCTGCACGAACTCCGGCTGGGGCGGCTGCCGGTGCGCGCGGCCATTGGCCAGCGCGACCAGGGCGGGCGGTGCGGCCGCATGGCCGTTGTGGTGGTTCAGGGGTGGGAGAGGTGTCTGCGGGGCTTTTTTCTGGAAGGGGGTATTCGGCGGATTCGGGACAGCCGGCATGTCGTTTCCTTGTGTGGTCGCGAATGGTCACTGCTTCACTGCGTATTCCCCAAGGCCGCGCTGTGCATGTCGTGCGCGCCGGTCTCCGCAACGCCTCCCTGTGCCGTCCGGGACGCATCGGGCGAAGCCGAACCTAAAGGATAGGCCCATCCGGCGGATCGCGCACCGCCGATCGCCGGATGCGCCGCACGCAGCACATCAAGAACTTTGAGTCAGTATCTTTCCTAATGGGGCATATCCCTTGCAGTTCGTTTATAATCCCGCCCAGCGCGGCCCCGAAACGGGTCGTGTCCCTCAAAGGGGAGTAGCTCCGGGGCCCATGCCCTTAGCACAATCGTCATTCCGGGACCCTTGTCCCCGGTTGTGCTGACTACCGGCGTGCATACCGCGCCAGTGGTCGAGCAAGACCTTTGCAACCTGGACTTCATGGTTTGCAAAGGCGCCCCCACGCTCCCGTGCTACGTGAAACCAGGCGAACCCGATACGCGCACTTGCGCTGATTTGTACCCTGAGGAGAGTTCATGGAGTGGTTTACCGATCTGTTCACGATGCAGTTCCTGACGGCACTGCTGTCCATCGTCGTCATTGACCTGGTGCTGGCTGGAGACAATGCCATCGTGATCGCCCTGGCGGCGCGCAACCTGCCCGCCCACCTGCAGAAGAAGGCCATCATCTGGGGTACCGTCGGCGCCGTGGTGGTGCGCTCGGCCATGACGATCGGGGTGGTCTGGCTGCTGAAGATTCCGGGGCTGATGCTGATCGGCGGCCTGGCGCTGGTGTGGATTGCCTACAAGCTGCTGTCCGACGAAGGCGACGGCGAGGGGCACGGCTCGGGCGCCTCGACCCTGTGGGGCGCAATGAAGACCATCATCATCGCCGACGCGGTGATGGGCGTGGACAACGTGCTGGCCGTGGCCGGCGCCGCGCACGGCAGCTTCCTGCTGGTGGTGCTGGGCCTGCTGATCAGCATCCCGATCGTGGTGTGGGGCTCGAGCCTGGTGCTCAAGCTGATGAGCCGCTTCCCGATCATCATCTACCTGGGCGCAGGCGTGCTGGCGTTCACGGCAGTCAAGATGATCGTGCACGAGCCGATGATCAAGGCGTTCTTCGAAGCCAACCCGGTGGTCAACTGGGGCCTGTACGTGCTGATCGTCGGCGGCGTGCTGGGCGCCGGCTACCTGGTGCAGAAGCGCCGCGTGCAGCAACCGGCCGGCAGCCACTAAGGCGGCAAGCCGTGCCAGGCATGGCCGGGGCACCCGCCCCGGCCATGCCGCTGAAGGGCCATCCTGAGGGATGGCCCTTTTGCTTTAAAATGCCAGCTTTGCGGGACCAGTGCCCGCGTCACTCCCGATCCCGCCCCGCGCCGATGAAACAGTACCTCGACTTCATGCGCCATGTGTACGAGCATGGCACCGACAAGGCCGACCGCACCGGCACCGGCACGCGCTCGGTGTTCGGCTACCAGATGCGCTTCGACCTGCGCGCAGGCTTCCCGGTGGTGACCACCAAGAAGCTGCACCTGAAGTCGATCATCTATGAACTGCTGTGGTTCCTGCAGGGCTCGACCAACGTGCGCTGGCTGCAGGAGCACGGCGTCACCATCTGGGACGAGTGGGCCGACGAGAACGGCGAACTGGGCCCGGTCTACGGCTCGCAATGGCGCTCGTGGCCGACGCCGGACGGCCGACATATCGACCAGATCACCGACCTGGTGGCGCAGATCCGCGCCAATCCGGATTCGCGCCGCCTGATCGTGTCGGCCTGGAACGTGGCCGACATCCCGCGCATGAAGCTGCCGCCCTGCCACGCGTTCTTCCAGTTCTACGTGGCCGATGGCCGGCTGTCGTGCCAGCTCTACCAGCGCAGCGCCGATATCTTCCTGGGCGTGCCGTTCAATATCGCCAGCTATGCGCTGCTGACCCACATGATGGCGCAGCAGACCGGGCTGGAAGTGGGCGACTTCGTCTGGACCGGCGGCGACTGCCACCTGTACAACAACCATTTCGAGCAGGTGCAGACCCAGCTGGCGCGCGAGCCGCTGGCGCTGCCGCAGCTGAAGATCCTGCGCAAGCCCGACAGCATCTTCGACTACCGCTACGAAGACTTTGAACTGGCCGGCTACCAGTCGCACGCCGCCATCAAGGCACCGGTGGCCGTATGACGCTGCTGACACTGGTCGTCGCCCGCGCCCGCAACAACACCATCGGCCGCGACAACACGCTGCCGTGGCGCCTGCCGGAAGACCTGGCGCACTTCAAGCGTACCACCATGGGCGCGCCCGTGATCATGGGCCGCAAGACCTGGGACTCGATCGGCCGCCCGCTGCCGGGGCGCCGCAATATCGTGGTCAGCCGCAACCCGGACCTGCGCATCGAGGGCGCCGAGGTGGCGGCCTCGCTGGAAGATGCCCAGCGCCTGTGCGTGGGCGCGGAGCAGATCTTCCTGATCGGCGGCGCGCAGCTCTACGCCGAGGCCATGCCATGCGCGGACCGGCTGGTGGTGACCGAGATCGATGCGGATGTGGAAGGCGATGCCTTCTTCCCGGCAATCGACCGCACCCAATGGGTGGAGACCGCGCGCGAGACGCATCATTCGGAGGCCAATGGCTTCGACTATGCGTTCGTCACGTACGAGCGGCCGCCGTCGGACGAGTCGTAAGCCGTTGCGCGGGCAATAAAAAAGCAGGCCGTCAGGCCTGCTTTTTTTTGGGTGGCGCGCGCCGCTCAGGTGCCGGCAATCGTCATCTGCTCGAGCAGGATCGAGCCGGTTTCCTTGGTGCCGCGCACCAGCGAGTCCGCGCCGATGGCGACGATCTGCTGGAACATCTCGGCCATATTGCCGGCGATGGTGATTTCCTCCACCGGGTACTGGATCACGCCGTTCTCGACCCAGTAGCCCGAGGCGCCGCGCGAATAGTCGCCGGTCACGTAGTTGACGCCCTGCCCCATCAGCTCGGTCACCAGCAGGCCGGTGCCGAGCTTGCGCAGCATCGCCGGGAAGTCGTCGCCGGGCTCGGTCAGCGAGCTGGTCAGTGTCAGGTTGTGCGAGCCGCCGGCGTTGCCGGTGGTCTGCATGCCGAGCTTGCGCGCGGAATAGGTCGACAGGAAATAGCCCTGCACCACGCCGTCGCGGACCACGTCGCGGGCACGGGTGCGCACGCCTTCCTCGTCGAACGGGGCGCTGCCCATGGCGCCGGGGGTGTGCGGCTGCTCATGGATCTGGATATGCGGCGCAAACACGGCCTGGCCCAGCGAATCGCACAGGAACGTGGATTTGCGGTACAGCGCGCCGCCCGACACCGCCTGCACGAAGGCGCCCAGCAGCCCCGCGGCAAGCGGCGCCTCGAACAGCACCGGGCAGCGGCGCGTGGACAGCTGGCGCGCCTGCAGCCGCGCCAGCGCGCGCTCGGCGGCGTAGCGGCCGATGTCCTCGGGCGCGGCCAGCGCCAGCGGCGAGCGCTTGGACGAGTACCAGTCATCGCGCTGCATGCCGCTGCCGCTGCCGGCGATCGGCGCGCACGAGATGAAATGGCGCGAATACGGGTAGCCGCCCGAGAAGCCGCGCGTGGTCGCCAGCACGAACTGCGAATGCTGCGCCGACACGCTGGCGCCGTCGCTGTTGCGGATGCGCGGCGACACCGCGAAGGCGGCGGCCTCGGCGCGGGTGGCAATGTCGATGGCGCGCTCGGCGTCCAGCGCCCACGGGTGGAACAGTTCCAGGTCCTGCGGCGCGCGTTCCAGCAGTTCTTCCTCGGCCAGGCCGGCGCAATCGTCCTCGGCCGTGAAGCGGGCGATGTTGTAGGCGGCCTCGGCGGTGGCGCGCAGCGCGGCCGGCGAGAAGTCCGAGGTGCTGGCATTGCCGCGGCGCTTGCCGATCATGACCGTGACCCCGACCACCTTGTCGCGGTTCTGCTCGATGGTTTCCACCTGCCCCTTGCGTACCGATACCGACAGGCCGCTGCCTTCGGAGATCTCGGTGGCGGCGTCGGTCGCCCCAAGTTCGCGTGCAACGCGCAGCACATCGGCGGCCATCTCGCTGAGCTGGGCCTGGGTGTAGGTGAAGTGCGCGGTCTGTTCTGCGATCTGGTCCATGCTGGGCGGGTGTCATCAAAAGTCCAAGCGGCAATCATAGCAAGATAAAATGCCGGGCATGACGCGAAATTCCCGTAATCCGAATGGCTCGCGCTTTCCCGGAGGCTTTGCGCCCGAACCGGAAGACGACGAACCGAAAAGCAAGTCGCAGCGCAAGCGCGAAATGACCGCCCTGCAGGACCTTGGCGCCGAGCTCGAAGCCCTGGCCAAGGACCGCCTGGCGCGCGTGCCCATGCCCGAAGCGCTCGCCGACGCCATCCACCAGGCCCGCCGCATCAACAGCCACGAAGGCAAGCGCCGCCAGATGCAGTTCGTGGGCAAGATCATGCGCGGCCTCGACGATGAAGAGGTCGAGGTGATCCGGCAAGCGCTGGAGGGCTTCAAGGGCACCAGCAAGGCCGAAACCGCCCGCATGCACCTGATCGAGCGCTGGCGCGAGCTGCTGCTGGCCGACGACGCGGCGCTGACGCGCTTCCTCGCCGAGCACCCCGGCATCGACGTGCAGGCGCTGCGCAATACCATCCGCAACGCGCGCAAGGAAAAGGAGCAAGGCAAGCCGCCGCGCTATTTCCGCGAGCTGTTCCAGGCGATCAAGACGGCGCTGGATGCGAAGGACGGCAAGGCCGGCGCCGCCGCGGACCAACCCCCTACCCCGGAGCCCGAGGCATGACCCAGACCACGCAGCCGGTAGTCCGCAACCATCCCGATGAACTCGTTGTCGGCTTCGTTTCGATCTCGGACCGCGCCTCGGCCGGCACCTACCAGGACGAAGGCATCCCGGCGCTGCGCGAGTGGTTCGGGCGCACGCTGACCACGCCCTGGCAGGCGGTGGAGCGGCTGATCCCGGACGAGCAGGCGCAGATCTCGCGCACCCTGATCGACCTGGTCGACGTGGCCGGCTGCGACCTGGTGCTGACCACCGGCGGCACCGGCCCGGCGCGCCGCGACGTGACGCCCGAGGCCACGCTGGCCGTGGGCACCAAGGAAATGCCCGGCTTCGGCGAGCAGATGCGCCAGGTCAGCCTGCATTTCGTGCCGACCGCGATCCTGTCGCGCCAGGTGGCGGTGATCCGCGAGACCGCCAGCCGCGCCGCGCTGATCGTCAACCTGCCCGGCCAGCCGCGCGCCATCCGCGAGACCCTGGAGGGCCTGCGCGATGCCGATGGCAAGGCCGTGGCGCAAGGGATCTTTGCTGCGGTGCCGTATTGCATCGACCTGATCGGCGGCCCCTACATGGAAACCGATGAGGCCGTGGTCAAGGCCTGGCGCCCGAAGAACGCCGTGCGGGCCAAGCCCGCGGCGTAATCGCCAATCCCCGCAGGCGCGCGCCTGCGGGCTCCCCTTCCCCGCGCCTCAGCGCAAGCCCAGGTACAACCCCACCGGCACGAACACCACCGCGGCGATGTTGCCCAGCAGCACGATCGACGCCACCTGGTCCGGCTCCTGCCGGAAATGGTCCGCCACCAGGAAGTTCAGCACCGCCGGCGGCAGCGCGGCAAACACAAAGAGCAGGCCGCGCTGCAATTCGGTCAGCGGCACCCACTGCGCCAGCAGCAGCGCCACCGCGATTCCCGTCAGCGGGCAGGCCGCGGCGCCGACCAGGCCCATGCCCCAGTTGCGCAGGCTCACGTCCTTCATGCGCACGCCCAGCGCAAACAGCATCAGCGGCACGGTGGCGTCGCCCAGCAGCTTGACCGACTGGTATACCGGATCCGGCAGCGTGAACCATGGCCGCGCCAGCGCCAGCGCCACGCCCGCCACGGTGGCCAGCACCATGGGGTTGCGCGCGATCTGCCCCATCGACGCATGGCGGTTGACGATCTTCATGCCGATGGTGAAGTGCATCAGGTTCGATGCCGCGAACAGCGCCACCGCCGGCGCCAGCCCCGCCGGACCGAAGGCAAATACCGACAGCGGCAGCCCCATGTTGCCGCAGTTGTTGAACATCATCGGCGGCACGAAGGTGCGCGGATCGGCCTTCAGCAGCCGCGCCAGCGCCCACGCCAGCACGCCGGAGCCCAGCACCACCGCCACCGCGCAGCCCAGCAGCACCAGCTGGTCGGCCAGCACGAAATCCTTGCTGACGAAGGCCGACACCACCAGCAGCGGTGCGATCACGTCCAGCGTGGCGCGGTTGATGCCGGCCATGTCCGGATGGGCCTTGCGCCCGTACAGCCACCCGACCAGGATGATCAGGATGACCGGCGTGATGATGGAGACGATGCGCTCAAGCATGGGCAGGCGGGCGGGACGCGCCCCGGCGGCGGCCGCCCCGTGCGGGCGGCCCGTCGCTTGCAGTGGGTTGTTGTTCCGGGAGCAGCCGGCCCCGCTTATTGCGCGGGCGTGTCGGCGGCCGGCGCGTCCGCTGCCGGTGCGGCGCCCGGCGCGGTGTGCCGGATAAAGTGCGTGCGGTAGTAGCGCAGTTCTTCGACCGATTCCAGGATGTCGGCCAGCGCCGTATGCAGCTGGCGCTTGATAAAGCCCTTGTGGATGGCCGGCTCCCAGCGCTTGCACAACTCCTTCAGCGTGGACACGTCCAGGTTGCGGTAGTGGAAGAAGGCCTCCAGCTTGGGCATGTAGCGCGCCATGAAGCGGCGGTCCTGGCAGATCGAGTTGCCGCACATCGGCGACTTGCTGGCCGGCACCCAGCGCTTGAGGAAGGCCAGCAGCTCGGCCTCGGCCTGCTCTTCGGTCAGGGTCGATGCCTTGACCTTGTCGATCAGGCCCGAGCGGCCGTGGGTGCCCTTGTTCCAGTTGTCCATGCCATCGAGCACGGCGTCGCTCTGGTGGATCACCAGCACCGGGCCTTCCGCCAGGATATTGAGTTCGGAGTCGGTAACGACGATCGCGATTTCGATGATGCGATCGGTATCCGGCTGCAGGCCGGTCATTTCCATGTCCAGCCAGATCAGGTTGTTTTCGCTTTTGACGGATTTGGCGGTGGCTTGGCTTGTCATCGGGACTGCGGAAGATAGGGATTTCAGGGAAGCGGCCGCGGCGGGGGCGGGCGCGAACAATTTATAATTCTCGCATATCCGTCCGGAATGGCCGTTTGCGCACCAGCGCCGGGGTGTTTTCCGGATATCCCGGACCACCGCCTGCCCCACCCCGGGGCTCGGCGGTTCCAACGGACGCCCGCCGCGCACAATGCGGGGCGCCCGCACCCACAACAAGGCTCTTGCCGATGTTCACGATTGTCTTTCTCGCCGCCCTGGTGCTGATGGTGCTGACCAGGCTCTGGCTGGCCGCCCGCCAGGTCCGGCATGTGGCGCAGCACCGCAATGCGGTGCCGCCGCGCTTTGCCGACACCATCAGCCTGGCCTCGCACCAGAAGGCCGCGGACTACACCATCGCCCGCACCCGGCTGTCGATGCTCGAGGTGCTGGCCGGGGCCGCGGTGCTGATCGGCTTCACCATGCTGGGCGGGCTGCAGTGGCTCAACCAGTCCTGGCTGGACACTTTCGGCCCAGGCTATGCCTATGGCGTGGCGCTGGTGGCCAGCGTGGCGCTGATCGGCGGGCTGGTGGACCTGCCGTTCTCGCTGTACGGCCAGTTCGGCATCGAGCAGCGCTTCGGCTTCAACAAGATGACGTTCGGCCTGTGGCTGGCCGACATGGCCAAGATGCTGGTGGTGGCCTGCGCGCTGGGCCTGCCGCTGCTGCTGGCGGTGCTGTGGCTGATGGAGCGCGCCGGCTCGCTGTGGTGGGTCTGGACCTGGCTGGTGTGGATGGCCTTCAACCTGTTCCTGCTGGTGGTGTTCCCGACCTTTATCGCACCGCTGTTCAACAAGTTCGAGCCGCTCACCGACGAATCGCTGCGCCAGCGCATCGAGGCCCTGATGAAGCGCTGCGGCTTTGCCAGCAAGGGCCTGTTCGTGATGGACGGCAGCAAGCGCAGCGCCCACGGCAATGCGTATTTCACCGGCTTCGGCGCGGCCAAGCGCATTGTCTTCTTCGACACGCTGCTGGAGCGCCTGTCGGGCGACGAGATCGAGGCGGTGCTGGCACATGAGCTGGGCCACTTCAAGCGCCGCCACGTGACCAAGCGCATCGTCGTCACCTTTGCGCTGAGCCTGGTGTTCCTGGCGCTGCTGGGCTGGCTGGCCACGCGCAGCTGGTTCTACACCGGGCTGGGCGTGGTGCCCAACCTGGGCGTGTCCAACAACGCGCTGGCGCTGGTGCTGTTCTTCCTGGCGCTGCCGGTGTTCACCTTCCTGCTGGGGCCGCTGTCGAGCCTGTCGTCGCGCCGCCATGAGTTCGAGGCCGACGCCTTTGCCGCCGACCAGACCGATGCCGGCAACCTGGTGTCGGCGCTGGTGAAGCTGTACAAGGACAACGCCTCGACGCTGACGCCGGATCCGCTCTACAGCGCCTTCTACTACTCGCATCCGCCCGCCGCGCAGCGGATCGACCGCCTGCTGGCGCACGCATGAGCCGCGCCACGCGTCACCGCAACGCCGGCGGCGGCAGCCATGCCGGCACGGCCACCGAATCCGCGCTGATCATCGCCGCCCATGGCCGCCACTACGTGGTCGAGCTGGGCGACGGCACGCGCATGCATGCCTTCCCGCGCGGCAAGAAGAGCGACTGCGCGGTGGGCGACCATGTCAGCGTGGAACGCGCCGCCGCCGACCAGTGCGTGATCACCGCGGCCTCGCCGCGCAAGAACCTGCTGCACCGCTCCGACCAGTTCAAGTCCAAGCTGCTGGCCGCCAATATCGACCAGGTCGTGATCGTGCTGGCAACCGAGCCGGGCTTCTCCGAAGACCTGCTCGGCCGCGCGCTGGTGTCGGCCGAGGCCATGGAGATCCGGCCGCTGATCGTGCTCAACAAGACCGACCTGCCCGACCGGCTCGAAGAAGCGCGAGGGCGCCTGGCGCTGTACCGCGGGCTGGGCTACGACACGCTGGAGCTGTCGGTGCGCGCCGACCCGGCGCAGGCGCTGGCCGCGCTCAAGCCGCGCCTGGCGGGGCTGGCCAGCATCCTGATCGGGCAATCGGGCATGGGCAAGTCGTCGCTGCTGAACCTGCTGATCCCGGGCGTGGATGCACAGACCCGCGAGATCTCGGCCAAGCTCGACTCCGGCAAGCACACCACCACCTTCACGCGGCTCTATCACCTGCCGGCCGAATGGGGCACCGTGGACGGCCATCAGGGTGCGCTGATCGATTCGCCGGGCTTCCAGGAATTCGGCCTGTACCACCTGAGCGAGGGCATGCTGGAGCGCGCCTTCCCGGAGTTCCGCCCGCTGCTGACCGGGTGCCGCTTCTACAACTGCCACCACGTCAACGAGCCCGGCTGCGGCGTGCTGGCCGCGGTCGCCTCGGGAGCGATCTCCGAGCGCCGCCACCAGCTCTACATGCAGTTGCTGCACGAATCCAACCAGCAGAAGCCGTGGTAAGGTAAGCGCACCTGGGTTACCCGGTGCGCTGCCATGAAACTGCTGCTGTCCGCCACTTCCCTCGTCCATGCAGCCCATTGCCGGAACGTCCTGCGGGCGGCCGGCATCCGGGCGGAATTGCGCAATACCTGGCTGGCCGGCGCGACCGGCGAGATCCCGTTCCGGGAGAGTGCGCCACAGGTGTGGCTGGTCGATGACGAGATGGAAGCGCAGGCGTGGGCGGTGCTCAATGCCGCCGCCAACCCGGCGCCGGGGCCGAGCTGGCAATGCCGCCACTGCCTGGAATGGCACGAGGCCCAGTTCGGGGCCTGCTGGCGCTGCGGCGCGGCCCGCGACTAGCGCGCCGCCCCCTTTTTAACGCTGGTCAGCCGACCCAGAGCGCCAGCGACAGCATCGCCAGCAGCAGCATCCAAAGCACCACCGCGCGCCATACCAGGCCCACGGCCGACTGCAGCGTGCGCACGCCGGGCTCGGTGCCGAATTCGGGCGGCACCGGTTCCGGGCCGCCGTTTTCCTCTTCCATGCCGGGCGCATAGTCCACGGCCGGACCAGCCACGCTGGCGCGCAGCACCACGGTGGAATCATCCTCGGCCAGCGGCGTGCCCAGGCGCACGCCCAGCGCCCCGCCCCCACTGGCAAGCAGGATGCCGTTGACGGCATCGTTCCACTTGCGCGCATGGTTGCGCCAGGCGTAGACCGCGTCCTCGAAGTTGCCGACGATGGCAAAGCCGATCGCCGTCAGCCGCGACGGAATCCAGTCCAGCAAATAGAAGGCGCGCGCCGCAAAGCGGCCCAGCGCGGGGCTGCGCTCGGTCGAGGGCAGGTTCCAGTGGCGGCTCAGGTATTCGGCGGTGCGGTACAGCACCACCCCGCCGGGGCCGACCGGCACCAGGAACCAGAAGAACACGCCGAACACATGCCGGTGCACGGCGATGATGGCCGCCTCCAGCGTGTGCCGCACGATCTCGGAGACCGGCATCTCGACGGTGTCCAGGCCGGTCCACTCGTGCAGCAGCGTGCGCGCGGTATGGACGTCATCGCGGTTGAGGGCCTCGTGGATGTCGGTGAAGTAGTGGCTGAACTGGCGAAAGCCCAGCGTCATGTACAGCACCAGCACATTCCAGGCGAGCGTCAGCGCCACGCTGATCGAGGCCAGCAGGTAGTGCACCACGATCACCGCCAGGGTCAGCGGCAGGACCACGGTCAGCCAGGCCAGCGCGGCATCGCGCGGGCGGCCGGTGTCGAAGGCGTGTTCCGCGCGGTCGCCGAGTGCGCGCACGATCTCGTGGATCGGGTTGTTGCGGCCCAGGGCGCGGAATTGTTCAGCGATCAGCGCCAGGAGAATGGAAACAAAGGTCATCTTGGTACGGGGTGTTCCAAGGGCACGCCTGGCCCTTCCGGGCTTGCCGGCGATGTGCCGGCGCAGGCGCAATGCATAGCGAGAAGATAGCACAGCGGTACCTGCCGGAGCCCGGCGCGCAATGCAAAAAGCAAAAGCCCGCCGAAGGCGGGCTCTCGCATGCGGCAATGAACGATGCTCAGGGCAGGTCGAACACCAGCACTTCGGCGCCATCGCCGCCGGACAGCGCGACCTCGCCCTCGGCTTCCAGCTTCGCCGCGTCGCCGGCTTCAAGCGCCTTGCCGTTGACCGTCACCCGACCGCGCGCCACGTGGATATAGGCGCGGCGGCCCGGCGCAAGCGCCAGCGTGGCAGCCTCGTCGCCATCGAACAGGCCGGCGTACAGGCGCACGTCCTGGTGGACCACCACCGAGCCCTCGGCACCATCGGCGCTGGCCACCAGGCGCAGCTTGCCACGCTTGTCGGCTGCGTCGAAATGCTTTTCCTCGTAGCCGGGCTCGATGCCGTTCTCGGCCGGCATGATCCAGATCTGCAGGAAGTGGGTGGTGTCGTGCGCGGCGTGGTTGTACTCCGAATGGCGCACGCCGGTGCCGGCGCTCATGCGCTGCACATCGCCAGGGCGGATCACGCTGCCGTTGCCGATGCTGTCCTTGTGGGCCAGTTCGCCCTCAAGCACGTAGCTGATGATCTCCATGTCGCGGTGGCCGTGCGTGCCAAAGCCCATGCCCGGCGCGACGCGGTCCTCGTTGATCACTCGCAGTGGCCCAAACTGCACATGCCGCGGGTCATAGTAGTCGGCGAACGAGAACGAATGAAAGGACTTCAGCCAGCCATGATCGGCGTAACCACGCTCTGCAGACTTTCTGATTTCAATCATTTTGATGGCCCTCCTTGAGCCTGTTTGCCCGCAAGCACTGGCTTGGTAACCGTGTCGCGGCATACGTTTTCGCTTTGATGCTAGGAAGTTTAGGGCTTGAGGCGTATATTTACGGGGATCGACTTAGAAGCAGTCATTCAGAATTTCTGAACATGGCCCTCTCGCTAGAATCCCTCGAAGTCCTCGACGCCATCGAACGCAAGGGCAGCTTTGCCGCCGCCGCCCACGAGATGGGCAAGGTCCCTTCCGCGCTGACCTACGTGGTGCGCAAGCTGGAAGAAGACCTGGACGTGCTGCTGTTCGACCGGCGCCGCCACCGCGCCGAGCTGACGCCGGCCGGACGCGCCCTGCTCGATGAGGGCCGCCACCTGCTGCATGCCGCCGATGACCTGGCACGGCGCGTCAAGCGCCTGGCCACCGGCTGGGAGGCTACCCTCACCATCGTGGTCGACGACCTGATCAACTTCCGCGCGCTGCTGCCGGTGATCCACGACTTCTACGCCGAGAACACCGCCACCCGGCTGCGCTTTTCCAAGGAAGTGCTGGGCGGCGCCTGGGATGCGCTGGTCAACAACCGCGCCGACCTGGTGATCGGCGGCGCCTACGATGCGCCCAGCACGCAGGGCTTCCAGATCCGGCCACTGGGCTCGATGCCGTTCGTGTTCGCGGTTGCCGCGCACCATCCGCTGGCCACCGAGGAAGGCCCGCTCACCACCATCCAGATCGCCAGGCACCGCATCGTCGCGGTGGGCGACACCTCGCGCAACCTGCCGGCGCGTACCCATGGCGTGCTGGCCGGGCAAGACGTGCTGGTGGTGCCCACCATGCGCGACAAGCTCGAGGCACAGATCCGTGGGCTGGGCTGCGGCTGGCTGCCGGCGCCGATGGCGCAACCCCATATCGAAAGCGGCGTGCTGCAGGCGCGCGAGACCGTCGAGGTGCGCGCGCCCGGCAACTTCAAGGTAGCCTGGCGCACCAGCAACCGCGGCAAGGCGCTGCAGTGGTGGGCCAGCAAGCTGGAAGACCCGCGCCTGGCGCAGGCACTGCTGCAGCAACCCGACTTCGCCGGCTGAGGGCAGGTCTCATGGCAGTGACAGCAACGACGGCAGCAACGACGGTTGCCGCGACCGGCTATCGCGGCCGCTTCGCCCCCTCGCCCACCGGGCCGCTGCATATGGGCTCGCTGGTCACCGCGCTGGCGAGCTGGCTGGACGCGCGCGCGCACGGCGGCCAGTGGCTGGTGCGCATCGAGGACATCGACATGCCGCGCTGCGTGCGCGGCGCGGACGACGACATCCTGCTCACGCTGGAACGCCTGGGCATGGCGCCGGACGAGCCGCCGGTATGGCAGAGCCGGCGTGAGCCGTTCTATGCCGATGCGCTGCGCCGCCTCGACGCCGCCGGGCAGCTCTACCCGTGCGGCTGTTCGCGCAAGGAGATCGCCGACTCACTGGTGCACGTGCGCGAGCGGCACCAGACCCTGGGCTATCCCGGCACCTGCCGCCACGGCCTGAACGGCAAGCTGCCGCGCGCCTGGCGCGTGCGCGTGCCGGACGGCCCGGCCGCCACCCTGTGCTTCGACGACCGCTGGCAGGGCCGCCAGTGCCAGGACCTGGAAACCGAGCTGGGCGACTTCGTGCTGCGCCGCGCGGACGGGCTGTGGGCGTATCAACTGGCGGTAGTGGTGGATGACGGCTTGCAGGGCATCACGCATATCGTGCGCGGCGCCGACCTGCTCGACTCCACGCCGCGCCAGATCCACCTGCAGCACCTGCTGGGCCTGCCCACGCCGGCGTACCTGCACGTGCCAGTGGTGGTCAACGAAACCGGCGAGAAGCTGAGCAAGCAAAGCGGTGCGCAGGCAATCGACACCACCGCACCGCTGGACGCGCTGCGCGAAGCCGGCACTCACCTGGGGCTGTCGAACCGCGCGGAAAATGTGAAGGACTGGCTTGCGCGCGCCACCGACGGGTGGCGCCAGTTGCTGGCCGATCTGCCGCGACCCCCGCACGGATAGCGCCCCCCCCCAAAAGCAAATGGCCCGCGCAGGTGAACTGACCCCGTAAAGTTGGACGGGTAAGTTAGGCCGCCAAGGGCTGAGTCCTGTATTGCACGGGGCTCAGCCC